>UQJF01000006.1 GCA_900541315.1 uncultured Clostridium sp.
CATGCTCATCCCTCTTTTCATGGAATGATTATAGCAGAAGATCTGAATTTATGCGAATTTGCAGGAGATGATCATTCGTCATTTTTTCATGTGAATAACTCTAAAAAAATGGTCAGATAAGAAGCTGGCGTGGAGAAACCATCCACAAAAATCGATGAATTCAACACGCCTCAAAAGAGAATTTATAGATACTGTTGATAACTTAAGCAATAAAACATGTAGCCGGAAGCGATATCCGCAGAATTTCTTCCGGCTAAAATAGTTTTGATGAAAAAGAAAAATGATTTTCGTCACTTTCCACAATGAAAATGAACTACCCGTGTATAGTAACTAATAAAAAAATCAAAACAGGAGCCTGAATGAAAATGTGAAAAATATGTGATTTCATCTTCAGTTCATCTTTGATTAAGAATCGGTTCATTAAGCAATGGTATCCTTAGGAAAAATGTTAATGAGAAAAGCAGCATTTTTCGCTGTGTGAGGAAAGGATAAGAGAAAAGATGAAGAAAAAGATCATAATTGCAGGCATCTGTATTGTTGCATTGTGTGCTGTCATCGTACCTAAATTTACCAGGCCGAAACAGTTTGCCCAGGCAGTGGCTCTTCCGGTCATGGATGCCCAAAAGCCGCAGACTGGAGATATCCGGCTGACCACCAGTGTGATCGGTAAGATCGAGCCTTCCGATGTGGTTTATATTTATCCAAAAGCAGCCGGTGATGTAACAGAGGTAAATGTAAAGGCCGGTGATGTAGTGACCAAGGGACAGGTGCTTTGCAATATTGATACCAAACAGGTAGAATCAGCGAAAAATACTATGGATTCAGCGGCATTAACATTACGCCAGGCACAGGAAGAGCTTTCACGCCAGCAGCTTTTATATGCAGGCGGCGGTCTTTCTGACCAACAGTTCAGCCAGTATCAGAATGCAGTATCCAGCGCCCAGATAAATTATGACCAGGCAAAGTATAATTATGAAACACAGCTGGAATACAGCCAGATCACAGCACCTATGGAAGGTCTGGTAGAAATCTGTAATGTGGAAAATTATGACAATGTTTCCCAGGGCAACCTGATCTTTGTTATTTCCGGTCAGGGAAGCAGAGTGGTATCGTTCTCCACTACAGAGCGCATCAGGGGATACCTGAAAGAAGGGGATACCATTGATGTAGAAAAGGATGGCCAGACCTATGAAGGTACTGTTTATGAAATAAGTACCATGGCAGATGAGACTACGGGACTTTACAAGGTAAAGGCTTCTGTGGATGCAGATGTGGTTCTGCCAACTGGTTCTGAGGTAAAACTGTATGTAACTTCTGAAAAGGCAGAGGGAGTTATGACTATTCCTGTAGATTCTGTTTATTATGAAAATGGTGAACCTTATGTATATACATATTCAGATGGAAAAGTATGGCAGAAATTCATTGAAGAAGGCATCTTTGATGCAGATGTTTTAGAAGTAAGATCCGGTCTTACCATGGACGATATGGTAGTTACTACATGGAGTTCTGAGCTATATGACGGAGCAGATGTAAAACTGAAAGGGGAAAGTACACAGGATGACAGTACCGTTGATCCGGCGGGAGCATCAGCAGGGGGATCGGAAGGCAATGCACCAGGGGGTCAGGAAGCCCCGATGACAGGAAATAAGGCACAGTAAGGAGGATGACAGAATGAATGGTTTAACAAGATTTGTCCTCAAACGGCCTATTACCACATTGATGGCAGTGCTCTGCCTGATTGTTTTCGGCTACACTTCTGTAACCAGCATGAGCCTGGAAAATATCCCGGATATGGAAATGCCGGTACTTATGGTCATGACCACTTATTCCGGTGCAAGCCCTGAGGACGTAAATGAGATCATTACAAAGCCCATTGAGGACCAGGTGGGAACCTTAAGCGGTCTTAAATCTGTTACATCTAATTCCAGTGAAGGCAGTTCCATGGTCATGCTGGAATATGAATATGGCACAGATACAGACGAGGCGTATGATGACCTGAAAAAGAAGGTGGATCTGGTGAAAAACAGTCTTCCTGACAGTGCAGGTGATCCTATGATCATGGAAATGGATATGAACTCCATGCCATGTGTTACTTTATCTATTGATAATACCTCCCGGGAAAACCTGTATTCTTATGTGGAAGACGAGATCCAGCCGGAGTTTGAAAAAATCGCCCAGGTAGCAGATGTAAGTGTCCGCGGTGGCTCTGATGAATATATTAAGATCCAGATCATTCCTGAAAAATTAAGCCAGTATAAAATGACTATGGCTTCTGTTGCGGCAGATATTGCAGCAGCGGATATTTCCTATCCTTCCGGTGATACCCAGGTGGGGAGCTTAAAGCTTTCTGTTTCTACCCGTACCACCTATGATACAGTAGACCTGTTAAAAGAGATCCCCTTGACCAGTGCAGATGGAAGCACCATTTATCTGGAGGATGTGGCAGATGTATACACTGCACAGGAGGAAAATGACGGTATCGCCCGTTACAATGGAAATGATACAGTATCGCTGTCTATTACCAAGCAGCAGAGCGAAACAGCAGTTTCTGTTTCTAATGCAGTGAAAAAGACCATTGCAAACCTAGAAGGAGCTGATGAAAACCTGCATATCATCACAGTCCGTGATGACGCAGACAGCATTATAAGTTCTTTAAGGGATGTAGCCCAGACACTGGTCCTGGCGATCATAATCTCCATGATCATCATTTGGCTGTTCTTTGGTGATTTAAAGGCGTCCCTGATCGTAGGAACATCTATTCCTATTTCCATTTTGTCAGCGCTGATCTTAATGAGTTTAATGGGCTTTACCTTAAATACCATTACCATGAGTGCCCTGACACTTGGCGTTGGCATGATGGTAGATAATTCCATCGTTGTTCTGGAAAGCTGTTTCCGTATGACAGCAAAGCGGCGGGGCGGATTTGTTGAATATATGCAGGATGCTTTAGAAGGCACCAGCTTGGTATGGGAGTCTGTACTTGGCGGTACAGCCACCACCTGTGTTGTATTCTTGCCACTGGCATTTTTAGAGGGTATGACAGGACAGATGTTTAAGCCATTAGGCTTTACCATTGTATTCTGTATGGCAGCATCCCTGATCTCAGCTATTACCATTGTACCGTTGTGCTATATGGCCTATAAGCCAACAGAAAAGCTTTCAGCGCCATTTTCCAGACCTGTAAAGAGGCTGCAGGAAGGATACAGAAAGCTGATGAGTACCCTTCTTTATAAGTCAAAGACAGTTATGCTTACTTCCATTGTCCTTTTGGTCTTAGCCCTTTTCATTGGAAAATCCCTGAAAATGGAGCTGATGGCTGCAGACGATGAAGGTGAGATCACAGTAACTGTAGATACAAGACCGGGACTTCAGTCGAAAAAGGTAGATGAGATATTAAAGCAGGTAGAAGCCATTATCAGTCAGGATGAAAACCTGGATTCTTATATGACATCCTATGGAAGTTCCAGGAGAGGCGGCAGTTCCGCTACAGTTACAGGCTATCTGAAGGATGACCGTACCATGGCAACAGCAGATGTGGCATCTAAATGGCAGCAGGAGCTTTCTGGCATTACAAACTGTGATATTACTGCAGAGGCCGGTTCCTCTATGAGCATGATGTCTGCTACTAGACAGAGCTATGAGGTGATCTTAAAGGGGACGGATTATGATGAAGTAAAAGAAGTGACCAATTCTATTGTGGAAGAGTTAAAAACAAGGGATGATGTGACAAAGATCCACTCTGACGTGGAAAACTCATCTCCGGTAGTAGAAGTAAGAGTAGATGCCTTAAAGGCGAAAGCAGAAGGCCTTACCCCATCCCAGATCGCTTCTGCAGTGAGCAACTGCATTGATGGCATAGAGGCAACAACCATTCAGGTGGACGGTGAAGATGTTGATGTAAAAGTACAGTATGCAGAGGATGAGTACAAGAGTATCGACCAGGTACGGGGGATTGTCCTTTCTACCGGAAAAGGCGGTTCTGTAGCACTTTCTGATGTGGCAGATGTAAAATTCGTAGACAGCCCTTCTTCTGTAGCAAGAGAAAATAAGGAATATACAGTGACCATCTCTGCAGAATATACAGATAAGGCTACCCAGAATACCAGAAACCAGATCCAGGAGGAAGTAGTAAAGCCTCATTTGACCAGTACAGTAAGTATTGGTTTAAATTCCAGGGATCAGTCCAGGAACGAGGAGTTTTCATCCTTATTTAAGGCACTTGCCATTGCGGTATTTTTGATCTTTGTTGTTATGGCAGCCCAGTTTGAGTCTATTAAATTTTCCGGAATGGTCATGACCACCATCCCATTCAGTCTGATCGGTGCATTTGGACTGTTGTGGCTCACTGACTGTTCCATTAGCATGGTTTCCCTGATCGGTTTCCTGATGCTTATTGGTACTGTTGTAAATAATGGTATTTTATTTGTGGATACAGCAAACCAGTATCGCGGCACTATGGAACGGGATACAGCCCTTATTGAAGCAGGAGCTACCCGTATCCGTCCGATTTTGATGACAACGCTGACAACGGTTGTTTCCATGATCCCTATGGCATTTAGCGGAACTACTACAAAGAGCCTTGCTATTGTAGATATTGGTGGTCTGACAGCTTCCACCATCCTGAGCCTTTTGATGCTTCCTGTATATTACCGTCTCATGAGCGGCAGGGAAAAACCAGGAGACCTTGAGGTACCGGCAAAGAAGCGTAAACGTACCAGAGAGAATATTATGAATAAAATAAAAGGATTATCTGCAGGATTTAGCAAAAAAGGGAACAAAAAGGATGATCAGTAATAAAGATAGCAATGGATCAAAGGATAGAAAGAAGGATGACCATGAGGAAAAATAAATATGGTACATATGGTACATTTTCCAGATCATTCAGCCGTGTGCTGGCAGCCGTTTTTGCGGCGGCTGTGGCAGCGGGGACTATACCTGTATACAGCGCCTATGCAGCAAGCCCGGCTTTTGCCAGAACCGAAGAGGAATGGGCGAAATTAAAGGACAATGTGATCGAATATGATGAACTGGAAGATCTGATCCATGAGTACAACGCTACGGTGCAGAATAACCAGTATACCTACCAGAAATTCCGCCAGGATTATGGGGATACCAATGAGGAAGTGGCCCAGGAGTATTACAAGCTGGCCCAGGATTATTATAGTGATATGTCCGGGGATGATGATGCTTCATCCCGTATGTCTGATCTGAATTTACAGATCCAGGGAGACAACATGCAAAAACAGGGCGATCAGACACTGGAAGACAGCAAGATCTATCTTCTTACTTATGAACAGGCAGAAAAGAATCTGGCAGTTACCGCCCAGTCGGATATGATCTCTTATTATGAGAACCTGATCCAGAAGGAGCAGGCACAGGCAACCCTTGCACAGGCAAAGGAAAATCTGGTTCTGGCACAGACAAAGCTTTCTGCAGGTACTATTACCCAGTTGGATCTATTAACAGCCCAGGAAAATGTGCAGACGGCAGAGAATAACCTGACCCAGCTGGAAAATACTATTAAAAACCTGAAAGAGAATTTCCAGGTGCTTTTAGGGTGGAGTTATAATGATTCTCCTGAGATCGGGGCACTTCCTGAAGTGGATGAAAATGAGATCGGGGCTATGAACCCGGATACAGATCTGGCCCAGGCCATTGAGAATAACTATACCTTAAAGATCAATGAGCGGAAGCTGGAAAATGCGAAAAATGACACAGTAAAGAATCAGTTGGCCACAGCCATTGCCAATAATAAGAAGCAGATAGGGGCATCCTTATCCAGTGCTTATAAAAAGGTGCTTTCTGCCCAGCTTTCTTTATCGCAGGCACAGACAAAAGCCCAGTTAGAACAGACCAATCTTTCCAACGCGGCTTTAAAGCTGGCAGCAGGAATGATGACTAAAAATGATTACGATGCCCAGGAACGGACTGCGAAAGCAAGTGAAAATTCAGTGAAAACAGCCCAGATCAGCCTGCTAAGTGCAGTAGAGAATTATAAATGGGCTCTAAAGGGCCTGGCAGCAGCCCAGTAGGAAGGAGGCAGCTTGTATGTTTTTAAAAAATAAATATGGGAAAAAATGGAAACTGCAGGCGGCAAAGGTTCTGGGGACAAGTATGTTGTGTGTGTCTTTAACAGGCACCGGTGCAGGTGTTATGGGAGCTTTTGGGGCTTTTGATGCGGGTCTGTCCTGTCTGGGGCTGATCACTGCATATGCAGATGAATTTGCTGACCGTCCGGAAGAAGTGGAAGGCAGTTCTCAGATACAGGCAGGAAATGCAGATGGTTCAGATTCTGAAAAAGCAGATACGAAAGGTTCAGACACTGTCCGGTGGATGGGACAGGTAGAAACCGATGAAACGAAGCTGCAGGATGACCGGCTGGAATACAGTGAGCTGTATACTCTGATCTCACGGTATAATCCTACTATTGAGCAGTCTTTGACCAGTTTTAACCAGTCCTTGGAGAATTATGCTAATGCATGGGATGAACTGAAATTTGGCCAGTCAAGTGCATCTACCGACCTGCAGACTGCAAAAAGAGATGAAGACAGTGAAAATTATGCCTACTACAGACAGGAAAAGGCTATTTATAAAGCTGCATCCAGTATGTACAAAAAGATGTATGACAGCATGAAAAAGGCCAGCGACAAAAGTATAAGGACTATGACCCGACAGCTGACAGTGGCAGCCCAGTCCCTGATGATGTCATGTGAAACTTTAAGCCTTCAGAAGGATACACTGACAAAACAGGTGGAGGTATATGAAAAGGCTTTGAACCTGGAAAAGACAAAGCAGGCGGCAGGCATGTCTACAGCTGCAGATGTGTTGGAAAAAGAAAATCAGCTGTTAAGCGCAAAAAGCAGCCTTTCTTCTTTGGAAGAAAGTTTAAACAGCACCTACAGCAGCCTGTGCCTGATGGTAGGAAAGGATACAGACAGTGGACTGGTAATCTGTGAGATCCCGTCAGCAGACTTTTCACGGGCAGATAATATGGATCTGGAAGAGGATACAAAAAAAGCCATTGGAAACAACAGCTCTCTGATCAGCAGCCGAAGTACAAAGGCGACTTCTACAGCAGCAAAAAATAACAGAAATGCCACAGTGGAAGAAGGAGAGCAGAACCTGACCATTCAGATGAAACAGCTTTATGAGGATGTATTACTGAAAAAAAGTGAGCTTCAGGCAGCTTGGACAGCTTTTCAAAAAGCGCAGGGTCAGAAACAGAATGCAGATATTAAATATAAAGCTGGTTTATTAAGCCAGGAAGAGTATCTCACAGAAGAAATAAACTATATTTCCCAGACAGCAACCTATAAAGCAGTGGACCTGGCATTTACCCAGGCAGCAGATACTTATGGATGGGCAGTTATGGGAATCACACAATAGGATTATGGATAGGGATTTGGGAGGCAGAAAGGCACCGGATAGGGCGTTGAACTTGAAGGATATTTATGTTAAAATGCAGGCATGTGTATTTTGTGCCTGCATTTTTGAAGGTCATGTTTATGTCCTCTCGGAGTCTTTCCTGCACCTGCCTTTGTGGCCGATTTTTAGCCAGTAGCACCCGAATTTCATCACCGTACGCACCGCGTATGCCTCAGAAATTTGGGCACAACTGACAAAAAATCTTCCCACAAAATCAAGCACAGAAAGATTCCGAGAGAACATGTTTAAAAATAGGAGGTTCTGGCCCATGGTACGTCTCATTCTTATTGGAAAACGTATTTACAATAAATTTTCAGAAGATGAGATGACAGTGTACGCGGCTCAGGTCTCTTTTTTTGTGATCCTTTCTGTTGTTCCCTTTCTGATGCTGCTGCTTACGGCGGTCCAGATGATACCGGGGATCTCAAAGGCAGATTTTTTAGAGATCGCCATGGACATTGTACCGGCTGATTACAGATCTCTGGCATTTCGTGTAGTAAATGACCTGATGCTAAAATCACCGGCAACCATGATCTCTGCTACGGCTATAACAGCCCTTTGGTCTGCAGGGCGAGGTATGTTCAGCGTAGCAAGAGGTTTAAACCGGGTCAATGGAAGAGGGAGAAAACACTGGTATGTGTTTAACCGCCTGATCTGCTGTGGTTACACCATTCTTTTTATTGCAGTGTGCATTCTGTCTATGGGCCTTCTTGTGTTTGGACGAACGCTTCAAAGCTTTATCCAGAGTCATTTTCCGCTGATCGCACCTATTACCGGCTATGTGATCCAGATGCGCCAGCTATGGGGCTTTGGCATGCTTCTTGTTTTCTTCCTGGGGATCTACTGTCTGGTTCCGGACCGGAAAGAAAACGTCAAAGCTGCTTTGCCGGGGGCTGTATTTTCCACAGCTGGCTGGATGCTTTTTTCTCTTGCATTTTCCATGTATTTCAATTTTACAGGCGGGAAAAACTATTCCTATATGTATGGCAGTCTTGCAGCTATTGCGTTGTCATTTTTGTGGCTTTATATCTGCATATGCATCCTGTTTATGGGAGCGGAATTGAACTGGTTTTGGGATGAGATATGAGATCCGCTCATTTTTCTTTAAAAAATGGCTGCTTACTCATGTTTTTGCGGGTTTCAAGGTCAAAAATCCTTGTTTGCAAAGTATTCCGGGAAAAAATGGAAAAACTCTTTGGATACACGGCTGACCATGCCATGTTTTCTGGCAATGAGTGCGATCTGGCTGATGACCCCCTGGTCTGACAGGGGAATTTTTAATAAGTCCTCGCCTCCTGATCTTGCCATAGAAGAAGGTACAAGAGCGATCCCTGCACCGCACTGGGCCCAGGTCATGCTGGTCCTGGCATCATCATTGATACAAAGGTAATCAGGAGCAGTACCGGGAAAACAGTGACTGATAAAAGGTTCCCATCTGCGGTATACAATAAGGGGACAGGAAGCCAGGGAAGCTACAGAGATGGAAGCAGCTGCCGGGTCTGGGAAAAATTCAGGTTTTCCCACTGCCATCATTGGTTCTGCCTCTAAAAAGTGGCACTGATAAGATTCTGTAGGAAGAGGAGTCCTTACTACTGCAACTTCAATAAGACCGGAATTAATCTGGTCCATCAGCTCGTATGTATTTCCTTCGCTGATGCGTAAAGTCACCTCCGGGTGGAGACTGACAAAAGAGGAGAGCGCCCGGATCAGTTTGGGAGTCTGCACAGAGGAAATCATACCCATATGCAGCGGTCCTCTTAATCCCTGGCCCATCTGCTGCAGTTCATCAGAAACCGCGGTAGTCAGATGCAGGATGTGCAAAGCCTTTTCATAGAAAACTTTTCCGGCTTCCGTGAGAAAAATGCTCCGGGAACCCCGCTCAAAAAGCACCACACCCAGTTCATCTTCTAACAGCTTCATCTGGGCACTTAAAGGCGGCTGGGAGATATGCAGGGATTTGGCAGCCGCGGAAATATTTCCCTCATTTACAATAGCTATAAAATATTCCATTTGTTTCAGATTCATAACAGCCCCCCTTTTTTTACAAATTCTGCAAAATGTTTATAAAAAATATCTATAGGATAAACATATAATTTCTATATTAAATCAATATTTTAAATATAGGTTTTCATGTGCTATAATACCAGACAGTTAAATAAAATACAATATTTTTAGGAGAAATGCATTATGAAGCGATTACTCAGTTATATGGGTGCCTACAAGAAGGAGAGCATACTGGGGCCGCTGTTTAAGATGCTGGAGGCCAGCTTCGAGCTGTTTGTGCCTTTAGTAGTGGCAAGTATGGTAGACGTAGGTATTGCAAACAGAAGTGTATCTTATGTGGTGCGCATGGGAGGTCTTCTTTTGCTCCTTGCAGCTATTGGACTGACCTGTTCCCTGACAGCCCAGTATTTTGCAGCCAAGGCAGCCACGGGAACAGCCACTGCATTGCGGAATAACCTGTTTTCCCATATTGGGACTCTGTCTTATACGGAGATCGATACCATAGGAACCTCTACGCTGATCACACGGATGACCAGTGACATCAACCAGGTGCAGAACGGCATTAATATGACCTTGCGCCTGCTGCTTCGTTCCCCATTTGTGGTATTTGGCTCCATGATCATGGCATTTACCGTAGATGCTCATACAGCTATGATATTTGCAGTGACTATTCCTGTATTGTGCGTTGTAGTATTTGGCATCATGCTTGTAAGTATGCCGTTATACCAGTCTGTGCAGAGGCATCTGGATAAAGTGCTTCTGACTACAAGGGAAAATCTCATGGGCGTACGTGTGATCCGTGCCTTTAACCGCCAGGAAAATGAGCGTGAGAAGTTTGAAGAAGAAAACGGCAGCCTGGTAAAAATGCAGGTATTTGTAGGAAAGATATCTGCACTGTTAAACCCTGTTACGTATGTGATCATTAATATTGCTACTGTAGCTGTGATCTGGGTAGGTGCCACAAGAGTAGATGCCGGTATCATCAGTCAGGGTAAAGTCATTGCTCTTGTAAATTATATGGCCCAGATCCTGGTAGAATTGATCAAAATGGCAAACCTGATCATCCTGATCTCCAAGGCAGTTGCCTGTATGAGACGTGTGGACAGCGTATTTGAGATCAAGAGCAGCATTGAGGAAAAAACTCATGAGATAAAAACTCGTGGCGCAAAAAGCATGGAAGATACCACAGAAAAAGTCAGTGCTGAAACTGCAAAAGTGGAATTTGACCATGTAAACTTTGCTTATGCAGGTGCAAAATCTGATTCCCTTACAGATATTTCCTTTAAGGCAATGAAAGGACAGACGATCGGCGTGATCGGCGGTACAGGTTCCGGCAAGTCTACGCTGGTAAATCTGATCCCAAGATTTTATGACGTAAGAGAAGGAACTGTTCTTATTGATGGAAAAGATGTAAGAGACTTATCCCTTACAGATCTAAGACATGCTATTGGCGTGGTACCCCAGAGAGCTGTCCTCTTTAAAGGCACGCTCCGTGATAACATGCGCTGGGGCAAGGAAGATGCTTCTGATGAAGAGATCTGGCATGCACTGGATGTTGCCCAGGCAAGAGATTTTGTTGAAGCAAAAGGAGAAGGACTTGACCTGGTGATCGACCAGGGCGGCCACAACTTATCCGGCGGCCAACGCCAGCGTCTTACTATTGCAAGGGCACTGGTGAGAGATCCGCAGATCCTGATCATGGACGACAGCGCATCTGCTCTTGACTTTGCAACAGATGCAAGACTGAGAAAGGCCATCCGGGAAAATACAAAGGATATGACTGTATTTATCGTTTCCCAGAGAGCAACTACCATCCGCAATGCAGATACCATTCTGGTGCTGGATGATGGAAAGCTGGCAGGTATGGGCAGTCATAAGCAGCTCTTAAAGGAATGCGATGTTTACAGGGAGATCTGCCTGTCACAGCTGTCAAAAGAGGAGGTGGAACGGGATGAGCAGTAAAAAGCCGAAAATGAGCCGGGATAAGAGCATTGAGACATTAAAAAGAGTCCTTGATTATATTGCTGCTTACAAATGGGCAGTATGTTTATCCCTTTTGTTGGCATTAGTAACAGTTGCGTTTACCCTTTATATCCCGATCCTTACAGGTAAAGCAGTGGATGAAATCGTAAGTCAGGGAAATGTGGATTTTGCAGCCCTGATAAATATTATTAAAAAGATCATCATGGCAATGGCAGCTACCGCCATCAGCCAGTGGCTTATGAACCATATCAACAACATTATCACCTACAGAGTGGTAAAAGATATCCGTACAAAAGCCTTCGGACATCTGGAAGTCCTTCCTTTAAGTTATATTGACTCCCATCCTTCTGGTGATATCATCAGCCGTATTATTGCAGATATCGATCAGTTTTCTGAAGGCCTGCTAATGGGTTTTACCCAGTTTTTTACAGGAGTGATGACCATTCTTGGAACCTTGCTTTTTATGGTTTCCATTAACCCGCTGATCACACTGGTAGTTGTAGTTTTAACGCCTGTTTCCCTGTTTGTTGCAAGCTTTATTGCCAAAAAGACATATGTTATGTTTAAACATCAGTCTGAAACAAGAGGTGAGCTGACTACACTGACTGATGAAATGCTTGGAAATATGAAGGTGGTCCAGGCTTTTGGATATCAGAAAGAAGCAGAAGAACGTTTCCATAAGATCAACAACAAGCTGGCCGGATACAGTCTGCGTGCTACTTTCTTTTCATCCATTACCAACCCGGCTACCCGTTTTGTAAACAGCCTGGTCTATGCAGCTGTTGGTATTACCGGTGCTTATGCAGTTATCAGGGGTTTTATGACCGTTGGACAGCTTACCAGCTTTTTAAGCTATGCAAACCAATACACAAAGCCATTTAACGAGATCTCCGGCGTTGTAACAGAACTTCAGAATGCCCTTGCATCTGCAGCCAGAGTATTTGAATTGATCGATGAAAAGACTATTCTGGAAGATAAGAAAGATGCCACAGTCCTTGAAAATGTAAAGGGACAGGTGGAGATCGAACGTGTAAATTTCTCTTATACACCGGACAGACCTTTGATCGAAGATCTGAACCTTTCTGTAAAACCTGGTGAGAGAGTAGCCATTGTAGGGCCTACTGGCTGTGGAAAGACCACAGTGATCAACCTCCTTATGCGGTTCTATGATGTAAATTCCGGTTCTATTAAGGTAGAGGGAAAAGACATCCGTGACGTTACCAGAAAAAGTCTTCGCACCAGCTATGGCATGGTGCTTCAGGAGACCTGGCTGAAATCAGGAACTATCCGTGACAACATTGCATACGGAAGACCGGAGGCAACAGAAGAAGAGATCGTAAGTGCAGCAAAGGAAGCCCATGCCCACAGCTTTATCATGCGAATGCCTCAGGGCTATGATACTGTGATCAGTGAGGACGGCGGAAACCTGTCCCAGGGCCAGAAGCAGCTTTTGTGCATAGCCAGAGTTATGCTCTGCTTGCCGCCGATGCTGATCTTAGATGAGGCAACATCCTCTATTGATACCCGTACTGAGATCCGTGTTCAGAAAGCCTTTGCCAAGATGATGGAAGGAAGGACCAGCTTTATTGTTGCCCATCGTCTTTCTACTATCCGCGAGGCAGATATGATCCTTGTTATGCGCGACGGGCATATTGTAGAAAAAGGAAAGCACGAAGAGCTGCTGGCAAAGAACGGCTTTTATGCTGAGATCTATAACAGCCAGTTTACAGCTGTAGGATAAAAGAAATGTTAAATTTATAAAGAAACTTATAAAGCCAGTCCCTTTTTGAGAAAATAGGGGCTGACTTTTTTCGTGACTGTCTGTATAATAAAGTCTAAATGATAATAATACGGATGATGATCCACATCCCAAAGGAGGAATTTTTATTATGGAAACCGATCCGCAATCGGCCAGTATTTTCACACAGCTTCTTATTCTTCTGGTACTTACTCTTATAAGAGGATATTTTGCAGGAGCAGAGATGGCTGTGGCATCTGTAAACAAAAACAAGATCCACAGGTTAAAGGAACAGGGAAATACAAAAGCAGCCCTGATCGAGCACCTGATGGAAGGCTCAACAGCATTTTTATCTGCGATCCAGTTGATAGTCACACTGGCCGGTTTTCTTTCCAGTGCGGCAGCAGCAACAGGGATTTCAGAAATATTAGCTGTAAAGATGAACCAATGGGGCATACCTGGCAGCAGGATCGCTGCACTGGTACTTGTTACCATTATCCTTGTTTATGTAAATCTGGTATTCGGAGAACTGATCCCTAAGAGAATAGCATTGCAGAATGCAGAAAAATTCAGCTTATCCTGCATTGGCCTGGTCTATTTTGCATCCTGCGTGGTAAAGCCGTTTGTAGGTCTTTTAAATGTTTCCACCAGTGGGATCTTAAAGCTTTTCGGTATGCATCATGAAGATCTGGAAAGTGATGTTTCAGAGGAGGAGATCAAATCCCTTCTGGAAACGGGAAGCGAGACTGGTGTATTTAATGAGATCGAGAAAGAGATGATCACTTCGATCTTCTCATTTGATGATAAAAAAGCAAAAGAAGTCATGGTGCCAAGACAGGATATGGTAGCCATTAACATTGATGAACCGGTGGATTCTTATCTGGATGATATCCTCCAGTCCATGCATTCCAAGATCCCGGTATATCAGGAAGATATTGATAATATCATCGGTATCCTTTCTACGAAAGCGCTGACAATCGAAGCAAGAAAGAAATCATTCGAAGATCTGGATATCCGTTCTCTTTTAACACCTGCCTATTTTGTTCCGGAAAACAGGCGTACAGATGCTCTTTTCAGGGAAATGCAGCAGAAGAAGGAAAAACTGGCCATACTGATCGATGAATACGGCGGAGTATCCGGCATGGTCACATTAGAGGACCTGATTGAGGTAATCGTCGGGGACATCCACGAAGAGTATGAAGAAGTAGAACCTGAGATCATTGAACAGGAACCGGGACATGTATACAGCCTTTCTGGAAGTATAGCATTATCGGATCTGAAAGAAGAATTCCATCTGGATGTGGACAGCGTATACGATACCTTATCCGGTTATCTCATAGAGGCTCTGGGATATATCCCAACTGAAAAGGCACTTCCTCTTACTGTAACCACCCCGGAAGCGGATTACGAGATCCTGAAAATGGATGACCGTGTGATCGGCCGGGTGAAAATGACACTGAAAGAAGCACAAGCCCCGGAAACCGGGGATGCAACATAAAAATATAAGCAGTCCCGACTGATATATGGGACTGCTTTTTAATTGTTTTCTGCTTGTAGAAACAGCAGGTTGCTTTTCGAAAACTCGTAATTTTGTTATGATCTATGTACTCTCGGAATCTTTTTGTACTTGATTTTGCGAGAAGATTTTTTGTCAATTGTGCCCAAATTTCTGAGGCGTACGTTGATGAAATTCGGGTGCAACTGGCGAAAAATCGGCCGCAAAGGCAAGTGCAGGAAAGACTCCGAGAGTACATATCTATATAATGGAGGTAGATGCCATGGAAACAAAGAATATTATTTTAGAGCTTCGCACGAAAAAGGGGTTGTCTCAGGAAGTGTTAGCACAAAAGGTTATGGTTACACGGCAGGCAGTGTCACGCTGGGAAAATGGGGAGACGGTTCCAAATACGGAGACGTTAAAGCTTTTGTCAAAGGAATTTGACGTGTCGATCAATACACTTTTAGGTGCTCCAAGGCAGCTTGTTTGCCAGTGCTGCGGAATGCCATTAGAGGATGGAATCATAAGTCATAACAGCGATGGTACATTAAATGAAGAGTATTGCAAATGGTGCTATGCCGATGGAACCTACACCTACAGCAATATGGATGACCTTATCGATGTCTGCGTAAAACATATGGTAAATGAAGATTTCACAGAAGAACAGGCACGTTCTTATATGAAACAGCTTCTCCCCAGTCTGGATTACTGGAAAAGATATGAAGAATTAAGTGACAATGGGCAATTTGAGGCATTTAAAGAACAGCTGATAAAAGAGATCAATGATCTTCATATAAAAGGTCTTCCGAAAGTGGAGAAATTGAACGCCCTTGTGGGCAGCTATGTAAATCTGGGATATCCGCTGCCTAACGGAAAAACAGTAAAATTTTTAAATGATGAAACCACTTATCTGGGAAATCAGCTGGAGCCAGAATTTGGCGGAGACAGGTATTTCGGTATCCTTGCCAATATGGATTTCATTATGATCAGCACATACGGGCCAGAAGGAGAAAATCCGGAGCTGGTACTTTATAAAAAAAGATAATGTGATGCCTGTGTTTTTGAAATCAATAAAGATCTATCTTGGCCTGGAAAAAGAAGATCAGAAAGCTGGATCCAAAAAGTGGTCTGAAAGCGTGTTGAACCTTGAAAAAGGGAAATCCTTATGCTATAATCAATGATTGCATTAGACTCTTAAAGAAATTGGTACATAATTGGTACATAAAGAATACAAAGAAAGGCGAAAACCTTTGATATATACGGGGGTTTTTGAGCAGGTAAAGCAAAAATGAAATTAGGTATCGTAGGACTTCCAAACGTAGGTAAAAGTACACTTTTTAACTCTCTGACCAAGGCTGGCGCAGAATCCGCAAACTATCCATTCTGTACCATTGACCCAAACGTAGGTGTTGTACCGGTTCCGGATGAGCGTTTAAATAAGCTGACAGAGATGTACAATTCTGAAAAAACCACACCAGCAGTGATCGAGTTCGTAGATATCGCAGGCCTGGTAAAGGGTGCTTCCAAGGGTGAAGGTCTGGGAAACCAGTTCTTATCCAACATCCGTGAAGTAGATGCTATCGTTCACGTTGTACGCTGCTTCGATGATCCTAACGTGATCCATGTAGACGGAAGCGTAGATCCGGTAAGAGATATTGAGACGATCAACTTAGAGCTGATCTTTTCTGATATTGAGATCCTGGAGCGCCGTATTGCAAAGCAGTCAAAGGGTGCTTTTAATAACAAGGATCTTGCAAAAGAAGTAGAACTGTTAAAGGCCATCAAGACACACCTGGAAGATGGCAAGCTGGCACGCAGCTTTGAAGTAGAAGATGAGGATGACAGAGAATTTATAAATTCCCTGAACCTTCTGACCTGGAAACCAGTTATTTTTGCTGCAAACGTAGCAGAAGATGATCTGGCAGATGACGGTGCTTCCAACCGCTATGTACAGGAAGTACGTGAATATGCCAAAGCTAATGACTGCGAAGTATTTGTGATCTGCGCTGAGATTGAGCAGGAAATCGCAGAACTAGATGATGATGAAAAGCAGATGTTCTTAGATGACCTTGGATTAAAGGAATCCGGCCTTGAAAAACTGATCGCAGCAAGCTACCGCATTTTAGGCCTGATGAGCTATTTAACAGCTGGTCCTCAGGAATCCAGGGCATGGACAATTAAAGTAGGAACCAAGGCTCCTCAGGCAGCTGGAAAGATCCACAGTGACTTTGAACGTGGCTTCATCCGTGCAGAGGTAGTAAGCTATGATGACCTGATGGCATGCGGAAGCATGAACGCTGCAAAAGAAAAGGGTCTGGTACGTTCCGAAGGTAAGGAATATGTGATGAAAGACGGAGATGTTGTACTGTTCCGTTTTAATGTATAATGATCAGGGATCAATTTATAATAAAAACAAACTGCCTGCTTTGCAGGCACTTGTTTTATATGGGATCTGTTTTAACGGATAATTGCAAATAATGGAAAGGGACAGCATTTATGGGATTAATCACATCCGCAGGTGCGGACTTAAGTTTTGTTCACCTAGGGATCACCATAGAACATTTAAGAAACAGTATCAGTATATTCGGCTTCCGTATTGCATTTTACGGCATGATCATTGGCTGCGGTATGTTAGCCGGTATGGCTGTGGCATTTTCTGATGCAAAAAGGCGGGGACAGGATCCGGATCTTTATATGGATTTTGCACTGTATGGGATCATATTTTCTATTATCGGCGCCAGACTCTACTATGTGATCTTTGAATGGGATAATTATAAAAATGATCTGCTTCAGATCTTTAACCTCCGCGCCGGTGGACTGGCTATTTATGGTGGTGTGATAGGGGCAGTCCTGACACTGGTCATTTTTACCAAAGTGAGGAAACAGTCCTTTTTCTCCATGGCAGACAGTGGTGTGCTGGGGCTGATCACAGGCCAGATCATTGGCCGCTGGGGCAACTTCTTTAACTGTGAGGCATTTGGCGGATACACCGATAATCTGTTTGCCATGCGCATTAAAGAAAGCATTGTAAACCCGTCCATGATCTCAACTGGCCTGTTAGAACATGAGATCGTAGAAAATGGGGTAAAATACATCCAGGTACATCCAACCTTTCTTTACGAGTCCTGTTGGAACCTGTGTGTATTAGGTTTTATGCTGTGGTACAGAAAGAAAAAGAAATTTGATGGTGAGATGCTGTGGATCTATTTTCTGGGATATGGACTGGGAAGAGTGTGGATCGAAGGGCTGCGCACCGACCAGTTAAAAGTTCCGGGAACTACATTGGCAGTTTCCCAGCTGCTTTCTGCAGCATTAGTGGGAGCAGCAGTGGGAATACTTCATTATAAACACAGTAAATTAAGAAAACAGAAGCAGGAAAACCAGTAGACAGTCACCTTTTTCAGACTAAAATGATCAAAAAGTGGGAGAGATCCCCACTACGCCAATGAGCGTGAGAACAACCAGAATATCATCATAGACTGCAGATCGTAAGATCTGCGGTCTTTTTTTTACCTCCGGCGGGTATTTTTGAAAGAAAAACGTAAAAAATCCTTGTCATTTCCCAGTTTCTGTACTATGATAAACATACAAGTGGTAGAAAGTGGTGCAAAGTGGTAGAGGATGGTTGTTGCGTGGATGAAGTGGAGGTTTAAGGAGCCTTCATTTGCATCCCGCCTTGCCATGCAATGTACAAGCAGGTGATAGCTATGTTCATGGGTGAATACAATCATACAGTAGATGCGAAGGGGCGTCTGATCGTTCCTTCCAAATTCAGAGAGCAGTTAGGAGACGAATTCGTGATCACGAAGGGACTGGATAACTGCCTTTTTGTGTATGACAATTCTGAGTGGACTGCATTAGAAGAAAAGCTTCGTGCATTACCTATTACCAACACTGCAGGACGTAAGTTTTCACGTTTCCTTTTAGGAAGTGCCGCCACCTGTGAAGTAGACAAGCAGGGACGTATCCTTCTGCCTGCAGTTTTAAGAGAATTTGCAGGGATCGAGAAAGACGCAGTGCTTGTAGGGGTTGGAAGCCGCATCGAGGTCTGGAACAAGGATAAATGGATGCAGGCAAACACCTTTGATGATATGGAAGAAATTGCAGAACATATGGAAGGCTTGGGTATTTAATGGAGGAACATGGATTTGTACATAAGTCTGTACTGCTGTATGAGACAGTAGGCAGCCTGAATATAAAGCCGGGTGGCATCTATGTAGACGGCACTTTAGGCGGGGGCGGACATGCCTATGAGGTGTGTAAACGCTTAGGCGGCGGAAGGCTCATCGGGATCGACCAGGATGCAGATGCTATCCGTGCAGCGGGAGAGAGACTGGCTCCTTTTAAAGATAAGGTGACCATAGTCAGAAGCAATTACCAGAATATTGAAAATGTATTAAAAGAGTTAAATATAGAAAAAGTGGACGGCATTTATCTGGATCTGGGAGTTTCTTCCTACCAGTTAGATACTGCGTCCAGAGGATTTACTTACAGGGAAGATGCCCCTCTTGATATGCGTATGGATCAGAGAAATCCTACTACTGCAGCTGACATTGTAAACGGCTACAGTGAGATGGAGCTGTTTCACATTATCAGGGATTACGGGGAAGATAATTTCGCCAAAAACATTGCAAAACACATTGTAAAGGCGAGAGCAGAAAAGCCAGTTGAAACCACCGGTGAGCTTTCTGAGATCATAAAGGCAGCAATCCCTGCAAAGGTACGGGCTACAGGAGGCCATCCTGCCAAGCGTACGTTCCAGGCTATCCGTATTGAATTAAACCACGAACTGGATGTACTGGAAAATTCTATTGATACAATGATCCGTCTTTTAAATCCGGAAGGAAGATTAAGCATCATCACTTTCCATTCATTAGAAGACCGTATTGTAAAAACAAGATTCCGTACCAATGAAAATCCGTGTATCTGTCCGCCGGATTTCCCGGTGTGCGTATGCGGAAGGAAGAGTATGGGCAAGGTGATCACCCGAAAACCGATCCTTCCATCAAAAGAGGAACTGGAGGAGAACAGCCGTTCAAAGAGCGCAAAGCTTCGTGTATTTGAACGTGCAGAAAAGGAGGAATAAGGTATGGCTTCTTATATTCACGGCTCAGCGGCGCCAAAGCCAGAACAAGACTGGCGGGAAGAACAATTAAGAAGAAGACGGCAGCAGGATATAGGAAAAAATGTAAAGAAGCATCACCGTATCCGCAGAAACCAGGAACGTGCCATGTACATGGATCTTCCTTACGTTATTATACTGACCTTAGCGTCCATCTGCACCTTATACCTCTGTGTCAATTATCTTCACATTCAGTCTGCCATTACAGCCAGAATGCATAATATCGAGGCTATGGAAGAAAAATTAGAGAAGATGCGTACAGAAAATGATGCCTTAGAGACCAGTATTAATACCAGCATTGACTTAAATGAGATTTATGAGATCGCTACCAAGGAACTGGGTATGGTCTATGCAAAAAAAGACCAGGTTCTCTTATATGACAAGACGGAAAGTGAGTACGTAAGGCAATATGAAGACATCCCGGAATACTAGGAACAATGCCGGACAGGAAGGACATTCCGGCAAACGCAAAAATAAAGAGAATATATTCAGGCGAAGGCCCTTCGCCAAATACATGCAGGTAAAGCTGGCGATCACAGTTCTTCTGATATCGCTGGCTTTGTTTGCTCTTGTTTATGTTTTATACCGCATTGTAAATGAAAATAATGAGCGTTACAACAAGATCGTATTATCCCAGAGACAGCAGGAGTATGCCAGCAGGACTATTCCTTACAGGCGGGGTGATATTGTAGACCGTAACGGAACCTATCTGGCTACCAGTGAAAAAGTATACAATCTTATCCTTGATCCCAGTCAGATCATGGATAAGCCGGATTATTATCTGGAACCAACCATACAGGCACTGGTGGATGTGTTCGGATTTGATGGAAATGAGCTTCGCAGTCTGATCCAGGAGCGGCCCAAACGGGCGTATCTGCGTTATAAAAACGGCAGGCAGCTTTCATATGACCAGAAAAGCCAGTTTGAAGAGACTGAAAAAGAAAGAAATGCTGCTTACAGAAAAAGTGATGACGATAACCAGTCCCGTTTCCGTGTGACCGGCGTATGGTTTGAAGACGAGTACCGCAGGATCTATCCTTACGGCTCTGCGGCCTGCAATGTGATCGGTTTTGCAAGCGGGGACGGAAGCAGCGGTACAGGCGGCATTGAACAGTATTACAATGACAGCCTGATCGGTGTCAATGGAAGGGAGTATGGCTATCTGGATGAAGATGCCAACCTGGAAGGTGTTGTTAAATCTGCAGTCAATGGAAAGACACTTGTCTCCACCATTGATCTGAATGTGCAGAATATTCTTCAGAAGTATATAGATGAGTGGCAGAATAGTGTGGGAAGCCATGTGACAGCGGCCATTGCCATGGATCCAAACAATGGTGAAGTCCTTGGAATGGCTACCAGCAATAAATTTGACTTAAATGATCCACGGAATACAGATGGATTTTCTGAAGAAGAACTTCTGGCTCTGGGAAAAAAAGAGGCAGTCGGCGTTTACCACAGGGAAAACCCGGACCAGACTATTACAGAAGATCAGGCATTGGATCATTATTCCAGAGAGGATATCCTTTCTTATGGCAAGCAGGTTGCATGGAACCAGCTGTGGAGAAACTTCTGCGTCAGCGATACCTTTGAGCCAGGTTCACCGTCTAAGATCCTGACAGTTGCAGCAGGTCTGGAAGAGGGCGTTTTAAAGGGAAATGAATATTTTGACTGTGGCGGATATCTCCATGTAGGTGATTGGGATATTAAGTGTACAGCGTACAGAAAGGGAGGTCATGGTTCTTTAAGCCTGACAGAGTCTATTATGAAGTCCTGTAACGTGGCAATGATGCGGATCGGAGCTATGATGGGCAGTGGTATTTTTGCAAAATACCAGGCAATGTTTGGCATGGGACAGAAAACAGGAATTGATCTTCCCGGCGAGGCAGATGCAGCAGGATTGGTTTATCCCGCTGATAAGATGGGGCCGACAGAACTTGCTACCAATGCTTTTGGACAGAATTACAACTGCACTATGATCCAGATGGCAGCAGCACTTTGCTCTGTGATCAATGGCGGTTCTTATTATGAGCCTCATGTGGTCCGTCAGATATTAAATGAGCAGGGCTCTGTAGTAGAGACAAAAGATCCGGTCCTGGTCCGTGAAACCGTATCCCAGTCTACAGCAGATTATTTAAAGGAAGCCATGTTCCAGACTGTAGAAAATGGTACCGGCGGTGCTGCAAAAGTAGCAGGATACCAGGTAGGCGGTAAAACCGGTACAGCAGAGAAACAGCCACGTTCTGCAAAGAATTATCTGGTATCTTTTGCAGGTTTTGCTCCTGTAGATGATCCCCAGCTGTTTGTATATGTAGTGGTGGATGTGCCTGGTTTTCCGCCTGGTGACCAGCAGGCACACAGTTCCTTTGCAAGCGGCATTTTCTCAAAGATCATGGCAGAAGCACTGCCTTACTTAAATGTATTCCCGGATGGAGACCTTCCGGAAGAAAGTCTGGATGCCAACGGACAAACACCTTCTGAAGGCATCAATACACCGGCATCTGAGACTGGGGAAAACGGGGATAATGATCAGACCCAGCCGGAGGAGACTACAAAGGCCAGTGAGACGGATGAATATATGGATATAGATGGAGGAAGCGGTATCCCGGATGCAGTACCTGCAAATACAGATGAAACAGGAGAGAATACTACACAGGTTACTTTCCCGAATGCAGGTGAAGCTACAGTACCAGCCCAGACAGATCCGCAGGAAAGCCCGGTGGCAGAAAACTCCCAGAGTGCGCAGACAGATGGGAAGATCCAGGAAAGTGCAGAGAGCGAAAGTCCGTCAGAAACACAGCCGCCTGGAGTATAATATGATCTGGCTTCTGTAAGGCAGATGCATAAAAGAAAGAAAAATGCCGTATATATTTAGGAAAACAGCAAAAAGAGGCTGTCTTGTGGATATAAAAGGCGGGAATCTTACAAAACATAGAAAAAATATTGCCGTCCTAGGGCTTCTCATTGCGATCGCAGTGACGGGGCTTTTAGGGCGGCTTGCTTTTCTTATGATCCTGCGCTCTGAGCATTACAGTAAAATGGCTCTGGAACTGCACCAGCGTGAGCGTTCCATTAAAGCTGCCAGGGGGAGGATACTGGATACAAAGGGAAAGGTGATCGCAGATAACCGCACTGTATGTACAGTTTCTGTTATTTATAATCAGGTAAAAGACCGGGAAAAAGTGGCAGAGGAATTAAGCTCCCTTCTTGGGATCGATAAAGAGGCAGTGAGAAAGAAAGTGGAAAAGCGCAGTGTGCGGGAGATCATTAAGACAAACGTAGACAAAGAAACGGGAGATGCAATAAGGCGCTTAAAACTTTCTGGTGTAAAGGTGGATGAAGATTATAAGAGGTATTACCCTTATGGAAGCCTGGCATCTAAGGTTTTAGGCTTTACCGGGGGAGATAACCAGGGGATTATAGGACTGGAAGTAGAATATGATCCTTATTTAAAAGGAACCAATGGAAAAATACTGACTATGACAGATGCGAGAGGCGTTGAAATGGAAAATGGGGCGGAAGACCGGCTGGAACCGGTAGCGGGAAATGACCTGCGTCTTACACTGGATATAGAAATCCAGCAATATGCCCAGCAGCTGGCCTATCAGACCCTTGAGAAGAAGAATGCGAAAAAAGTTTCGATCATTGTAATGGAGCCACAGACAGGCGGTATTTATGCTATGGTCAATGTACCGGAATTTGACTTAAATGATCCCTTTACCCCGGACCAGAATTTAAGAAGCCAGGTTTTACAAAAAGAAGTGGAAGAAAGACCGGCCGGTATAAAAAAACAGGAACTTTTAAATGCCATGTGGCGCAATACCTGTATCAATGATACCTATGAGCCGGGATCTACCTTTAAGATCATTACAGCAGCTGCAGGATTGGAAGAAGGAGTGGTAAAGCTGACAGATAAATTCAGCTGTCCGGGCTTCCGGGTGGTGGAGGACCGCAGGATCCGGTGCCACAAGGCAGGGGGACATGGAGCAGAGACCTTTTTACAAGGGGTAATGAATTCCTGCAATCCTGTGTTTATTGATGTGGGGCAAAGACTGGGAAGAGATGCTTATTATAAATATTTTATCCAGTTTGGTTTAAAGGGAAAAACAGGGATCGATCTGCCGGGAGAAGCAGCTACTATTATGCATAAAAAGGAAAATATAGGACCGGTGGAGCTTGCAACTATTTCTTTTGGGCAGTCCTTCCAGATCACTCCCATTCAGCTGATCACTACGGCAGCTTCTATTATTAACGGTGGAAGGCGGGTGACGCCTCATTTTGCAGCAGGAACGGTAAGCCCGGATGGAAAAAACTATAAAGCTTTTTCGTATCCTGTTGGTAAACGGATCTTGTCAGAGGAGACCAGTGCTACCATGCGCTATGTATTAGAACAGGTGGTGGCAGAGGGAAGCGGACGAAAAGCAGCAGTAGAAGGTTTTTCTATTGGAGGAAAAACGGCTACTTCTGAAAAATTACCCAGAAGCAGAAAAAAATATATTTCTTCTTTTTTAGGCTTTGCCCCGGCAAATGATCCACAGGTCATTGCACTGATCACTATTGATGAACCGGAAGGAATCTACTATGGAGGAACCATTGCAGCTCCTGTGATCGGAACTCTTTTTGAAAATATCCTTCCATGTTTAGAAACAGTGGATCCTGAACCTGGAAAACCTTTAAGTTGATTATTCTGCAAAAAAGACGTATACTAATTACCAAATAAGACATACATATGAGATTGAGGTGCTTTATGATTCGTGAAACAATATTAGCTATTATCATTGCATTTGCCGTCAGCGCGCTTTTGTGCCCGGTTATCATACCGTTTCTGCATAAGCTGAAATTCGGCCAGCAGGTAAGAGATGACGGCCCCCAGAGCCATTTGAAGAAGCAGGGAACCCCCACAATGGGCGGTTTGATCATTCTGTCCAGTATCATTATCACATCTGTTTTTTACATTCCGTCTTATCCAAGGATCATCCCGGTCCTGTTTATGACTGTGGGCTTTGGTATTATCGGATTTTTAGATGATTATATTAAGATCATCATGAAACGGTCAGAAGGATTAAACCCCATCCAGAAGCTGATTGGACAGTTTGTTATCACCGGTATTTTTGCATGGTATCTGCTCCACAGCGGGGAAGTTGGCATCGATATGCTGATCCCGTTTACAGGAGGATTTGAGAATGGAAAATTTTTATCTCTTGGCATTTTATTTGTGCCGGCCCTGTTTTTTATCACACTGGGTACAGATAATGGGGTAAACTTTACAGATGGACTGGATGGTCTTTGTACCAGCGTGACGATCCTGGTGGCTACATTTCTCACTATTGTAGCTATTGGGGAAAATATGGGTATCAGTCCGATCACAGGAGCCGTTGTGGGAAGCCTGCTGGGCTTTCTGCTTTTTAATGTTTATCCGGCCAAGGTATTTATGGGTGATACAGGTTCTCTGGCGTTAGGGGGTTTTGTGGCATCTGCAGCCTACATGATGCGTCTGCCTTTATTTATTCCTATTATTGGCCTTATTTATCTGGTAGAAGTACTTTCTGTTATCATCCAGGTTACTTATTTTAAGAAAACCGGTGGAAAACGTATTTTCAAAATGGCTCCTATCCATCATCATTTTGAACTGTGCGGTTGGTCTGAAACAAGGGTAGTAGCAGTATTCTCTATTGTTACTGCGCTTTTATGCATGATCGCATATCTGGGACTGTAGGTTTTCAGAAAGATTATAGAAAGACAGGAGGGTGTACACCCGGAAAAAACGGAGGTTAAAAGCAACATGAACCAGAGCAAAGTATTAGTTGCAGGTACTGGTATCAGCGGTATTGCTGCTGCAAGACTGGTCCTGGAGCGGGGCGGCGAAGTGGTGCTTTATGATGGCAACACTGCCTTAGACCCGGCAGAGATCCGTAAGAAATTTAAAGAAGAAGACAAAGTAGGTATCGTTCTTGGTGAGATCAAGCGTTCTGACCTTTTAGGTGTGGAACTTTGTATCATCAGCCCAGGTATCCCTTTAAACAGTGCTTTTGTGTCAGTAGTAGATGAAGCAGGTATCCCTGTTCTCGGTGAGATCGAACTGGCGTATCAGTGTGGTCTTGGAAAGCTGGCTGCTATTACAGGAACTAATGGAAAGACTACTACAACGGCTCTTACAGGTGCCATCCTTAAGTCACAATATGAGGAAACTTTTGTAGTAGGAAATATTGGAGAGCCTTATACTTCAAAGGTATCTGAAATGACAGAACAGTCTGTGACTGTGGCAGAGGTAAGCAGCTTCCAGTTAGAGACCATTATGGACTTTCATCCGGACGTAAGTGCTATTTTAAATCTTACACCAGATCATTTAGACCGTCATGGCTCCATGGAGAATTATGTACGCATTAAAGAGTGCATTACCATGAACCAGACAGCAGAGGATGCTGTGGTGTTAAATTATGATGATCCGCTGCTGCGGGAATTCGGTGAAAGCAGGATAGAAGAGACGGCTTCCAAACCAGATGAAAAACTGGAAAAAACCGGGAATGATCTGGTAGATGAAGAAGCCGCAGATACAGAAGAAGCCGGAGAAACAAAAGAAAGCGCCAGTACAGAGGCAGATACAGAAGAAACGGAAGAAACAGCAGAAAGCAGTCTTGCAGGGCTTCGGGCGAAGGTTTACTGGTTTTCCAGCAGAGAGCGCTTAAAAGAGGGTTTTTTCCTGGATGGGGACAATATTGTCTATGCAGATGGGAAAAAAGAACAGATCCTTGTAAATGTTAAGGATCTGCAGCTGCTAGGACGGCACAATTATGAAAATGTAATGGCAGCTGCCTATATCGGACTGTTAATGGGTGTTCCTTTTGAGAAGATACAGGAGACAGTGCGCCAGTTTAAACCTGTGGAGCATAGGATAGAATTTGTAAGAGAGCGTACTGGTGTCCGCTATTATAATGATTCCAAGGGAACGAACCCGGATGCTGCTATCCAGGCTCTTAGGGCAATGCCGGGCCCTGTGCTTCTTATTGCAGGCGGTTATGATAAAAACAGTAACTATGATGAGTGGGTGAAGGAATTCGCCGGCCGCGTAAAATATCTGGTGCTTATTGGAAAGACCAGGGATAAGATCGCAGCCTGTGCAAAAAAATACGGTTTTACAGAGATCATGTATGCAGAAGATTTAAAAGAGGCAGTCCAGGTGTGTGCTGTTTATGCAGACACAGGAGATTATGTGCTTCTGAGCCCGGCATGTGCAAGCTGGGATATGTTTAAAAATTATGAAGAACGCGGGCGTGTTTTTAAAGAGTGCGTCATGGCGCTTTAGGAGGTAGAAGACAATGGCGGGAAAAAAACGGCGAAGAAGACATCCCGGAGGAGCTCCTTCTGGTATGGCCGCAGATCACCCACAGGCGTCCCGCCAGAACGGCAGACCTGTCCAGATCAAAGGACAGCAGGAAGTTCCAGTAAGGCGGGGAGGTAAACAGGTACGTTATGTACAGCCGGGTCGTGGAGCTGCTTATCCGGTAAATGGGGCAGTGTATGGAAGAAATGGAGGGGCTTATCCATCAGATGCAGCAGTTTATGCACAACAGGAAGGGATGCAAAAAAAGAGAAAGCCCCGTCATTTTTATGATTACAGCCTTCTTTTTATCATCATTTTCCTTACGGTATTCGGACTGGTCATGATCTACAGTGCCAGCTCTTATACAGCTCAGTTAAGTAATAAATATGGCGGAAATAGTGCCTATTTTATACAGAGGCAGGCAATGATCGCAGCTGCAGGCTTTCTGGCAATGTTAGGCATATCAAAATTGGATTATCATTTGCTGGTAAAGCTCGCAAGACCTTCATACTGGATGTCTTATGTGCTGATGGTTGCTGTTTCTCTTGTAGGAAGATCGGTAAACGGTAAAAGAAGATGGCTGGGAGTGGGATCGTTTAGTTTTCAGCCTACAGAGTTTGCAAAGATCGCCCTGATCATTATGCTGGCATATTTTATTACGAAAAAAGGTGATAATATCAATCACCTTAAAACTGCTTTAAAGGTAGTGTATTTAACAATTCCCATCGCAGCCATTGTAGCAGCCAACAACCTAAGCTCCGGTATTATCCTTGTAGGTATCGGCTTTGTTATGCTTTTTGTAGCATGCAGGATCAAATGGCCTTTTTACGGTATAGCAGCCGGTGCGATCGGTCTCCTTGCCGGTGCGGGGCCTATTGGTAAGGTCCTGGTACAGATAAAAGTGCTTCAGCCATACCAGTACCGTCGTATTGAGGCATGGCTGAACCCGGAGCTGGATCCTGAAGGAAAAAGCTTCCAGGTACTCCAGGGGCTGTATGCTATTGGTTCTGGTGGTCTTTTTGGTCAGGGCTTAGGACAGAGTATCCAGAAATTGGGTTTTCTTCCTGAATCGCAGAATGATATGATCTTTGCTATTATCTGTGAGGAGCTGGGGCTTTTTGGAGCCGTATCCATTATCCTGATCTTTCTGTTTATGATCTTCCGGTTTATGGTTATTGCCAATAATGCACCGGATCTGTTTGGTGCATTGCTTGTAGTAGGTGTTATGGGACATATTGCTATTCAGGTTGTTTTAAATATTGCAGTTGTTACCAATACAATTCCTAATACAGGCATCACACTTCCCTTTATCAGTTATGGAGGTACGTCAGTTCTGTTTACCATGATTGAAATGGGCATTGTCTTAAGCGTGTCTAACCGCATACGGCTGGAAAATTAACTGTAGATCATTTCATACATACATGCACTTAAGCAGCCATCAGGGCATATAATCACAGTAGGATGTTCTTTCTGTGGAGGTGCCTTTTTGGCTGCAATTCAGGTTTATGGGATGAATTCTTTAGAAGGAGAGATTTCTGTTCAGGGCTCTAAGAATGGTGCTCTTCCTGTTATGGCAGGAGCTTTACTGCATAAAGGGGTAACGGTGCTTTTAAACGTACCGGATATAGAAGATACCCGGTGCATGACAGATATTTTAAGAGAGCTTGGCTGTGACTGTAAAAGAGAAGGCATACGCCTTGTGATCGATGCCTCAAAGGCATCAGGTACAGAAGTACCGGAAAAATATGTAAAAGCCATGCGTTCTTCCATTATATTGCTGGGTGCCCTGCTTGGAAGAATGAAGGAAGGGCAATGCAGTCTGCCTGGAGGCTGCCTGATCGGGGCAAGGCCGGTGGATCTGCATTTAATGGTCCTTCGGGGACTGGGGGCAGAAATCACAGAAAAAGAGGGAAAGTTCCGTGCAGATGCTGGTCAGGGGCTTTCAGGCAGTGAGCTGTATCTTCCATATCCAAGTGTGGGTGCTACAGAACAGGCGATTTTAGCAGCTGTACTGGCGGATGGGGTGACAGTGATCCACGGGGCAGCAAAAGAACCGGAGATCTGCGAATTGTGCTTCTTTTTAAATGGAATGGGTGCTGTGATCTGTGGCATGGGAACGGACCATCTGATGATACAGGGGGTAAAAACGCTTCATGACAGCCTGTGGAAGGTGGCAGGAGACCGTATTGCAGCAGGAACTTATTGCAGTGGTGTGATGATGGCAGGAGGAAGCATTAGTTTAAAAGAAGTGATACCGGAGCAGTTAGAAGAGCCTCTTATATTGTTCCAGCGGGCGGGAGCTGTAGTTAAAAGGGAAAGGGAACGGCTTTTTATTTGTATGAAAGACCGGCCGGATCCCCTGAAAATCTCTACAGGCCCCTATCCTGGTTTCCCCACAGATATGCAGTCTCTTTTTATGGCGTTTTTATCCATTGCAAAGGGGGAGAGCTGTATTACGGAAAACGTATTTGAGGATCGTTTTGGAACAGCAGCAGAGCTTGTGAAAATGGGAGCTGATATTACCTGCCAGGGAAAAACAGCGGTGATAAAGGGTGTACCCTTGTTAGCAGGAACAAAAGTAAGGGCATTGGATCTGAGAGGCGCAGCTGCATTGGTGATGGCGGCTTTAGGAGCTGAAGGAAGCACTATTATAGAAGATTGTTACCATATTAAAAGAGGATACGAAGATATCTGCCGTGATCTGAGGGCATTAGGCGGCAGAGCAGACTGGATGGAGAGTGATACAGGATGATAAGAAGAGCTGGGAGAAAAAGCTTTACATGGATAAGGATCGCCGCACTGCTTTTAATACTTGGGGCGATCCTTATATTTGGCCTGCGGATCAAAGAAGTGACTATATCCGGAAGTGACCGTTATACGCCGCAGCAGATTGAAAACATCCTGTTTTCCGGGCGTTGGGGAAATAATACCATCCTGGCTCTTATTAATGATAAAACAAAACCCCACAAACAGATCCCCTTTGTCGAAGATTATAAGATTGTTTTTCATGGTCCTTTTAAGGTGGAGGTCATTGTTTATGATAAAAGCATTGTAGGTTACGTATCTTATATGAGCAGTTATATGTACTTTGACCGAGAGGGAATTATTGTGGAAAGCTCTGCAGACTGCCTTCCGGGAATCCCGCAGATCACAGGTCTGGAATTTGGACGCATTATTTTGTACAGACCTCTTCCTGTAAAGAATCCGAAAATATTTGAAGAAATATTAAATCTGACCCAGCAGCTGTCTGTTTATAATATCCAGGTGGACCGTATCCGCTTTTCCATTTCAGGACAGCCTTCCTTTACCATTGGCCAGATGGAAGTGACTTTGGGAGATGAGGGAGATGTAGACGGAAAGCTGTCTCTTTTAAATGATATCTTGCGGGATCATCCGGAATTAAAGGAGAAAAAGGGAACTTTGGAGCTGGACGGATATTCAGATACAGGCAATGATGGGGCAATACCATTTAAGTTGAAATAAAAGTCCGTGCAGGCGCTGCCTGTACCGGTGATCCGGGGCTGTAGCCCTTATTCATAGAGGGTTAAAAAAGTAAATTCAGGGTTGATTTTTTGGGGAAAATAAAATATAGTATTAGTTAGGCTAGAAATCAGAAACATTTTATAATAATAGAAAAGCACAGTACCGTGTTCTTTGAACAGGGTTTCAAGAAGGAGGACAAGTATCTTGTTAGAGATTAAAATAAATGAGTCAGAGAATGCTGCAAGAATTATCGTAGTAGGTGTAGGCGGTGCCGGAAATAACGCAGTAAACCGCATGATCGATGAAAATATTGCAGGTGTTGAGTTTATCGGCATCAATACAGATAAGCAGGCACTGCAGTTCTGCAAGGCTCCTACTGCTATGCAGATCGGAGAGAAGCTGACAAAGGGCTTAGGTGCGGGTGCACGTCCGGAAGTTGGTGAGAAGGCAGCAGAAGAGAGCTCTGAGGAGATCTCCCAGGCATTAAAGGGCGCTGATATGGTATTTGTTACCTGTGGTATGGGAGGCGGTACCGGTACTGGTGCAGCTCCTGTTGTTGCAAAGATCGCGAAGGATATGGGTATCCTTACTGTTGGTGTTGTAACAAAGCCTTTCCGTTTTGAAGCAAAAGCACGTATGCAGAATGCGTTAAATGGTATCGAATGTTTAAAGCAGGCTGTAGATACTCTGATCGTTATCCCAAATGACCGTCTTCTTGAGATCGTAGACCGCCGTACCACTATGCCGGATGCTCTTAAGAAAGCAGATGAAGTCCTTCAGCAGGCAGTTCAGGGTATTACTGACCTTATCAATGTTCCTGGTCTGATCAATCTTGACTTTGCTGATATCCAGACTGTTATGATCGATAAGGGTATCGCTCATATTGGTATTGGTAAGGCTAAGGGTGATGACAAGGCTGTTGAGGCAGTTAAGCAGGCTGTATCCAGCCCTCTTCTTGAAACTACCATTGAGGGTGCAAGCCACGTTATCATCAATATCTCCGGCGATATCAGCCTGATCGAAGCAAACGAAGCAGCAAGCTATGTTCAGGAACTGGCTGGCGATGATGCAAATATCATCTTTGGTGCTATGTATGATGAAAACGCCCAGGATGAGGCAAGTATTACTGTTATTGCTACAGGACTGGATGAGCACAATGCAACATCCTCTGTATCCAAGGCTATGACCGGATTTTCTTCTAATAATTTTAAGACACAGGTTCCGGAGAAGGCAGCTTCCGCAGAAGCAGCAGCAACTGAGGCAGCTCCGGCTTTTACAAAGCCGGCCCAGCCTGCATTTAACCGCACCTTTAATCCTGGTGCAGCTGCACAGCCAACCTATACAGTTCCTAAGTTTACAGGCGCAGGAAGCTTTAATACAGGTGCTGCAAACACCCAGGAAGCACCAAAACAGGCAGCTCCATCTACAGAGAGAACAGCTCCTTCCTTCCGCCCAGCAGCAAACAAGGAAATGCAGATCAATATCCCGGATTTCTTAAAGAATAAGCGGTAATAGATTTTTGAATCATCTGCATATGCAAAGCACGTAGCAATTCGGTATCAGAGTATTATAGTATAGTAAGACCTTTTCTACAGACAGTAAGCCTGTGGAAGAGGTCTTTTTTGCGTTCAAAAATGCGAAGATTGTCGAAAAAAACAGCGTTTCCTCCAACACTCTTCGACAGCATTTGCACTTAAGAATGATTATAATGTACCTCATAAAGAACCCTATATATTCACCCATGGTCATTAAAGGAGGCGGAAAAAAGTCCGGGAAGATGATGTACAGAGTTTACATAGATGTGATATTTGCAGTGAATTTTTTAATGGATCTGGCGGTGCTTGCTATGTTGAACCAGCTTTTTTCTTACCGTGCAGATTTTAAGCATATGTTAAAAGGAGCTTTTGTAGGAGCTTTGTGGGCATGTATCCTGGCGGCTTTTCCGGGGATTCCTCTTATATTACAGATGTTTGGGACTTATGTGGCGGCAGGAGCGCTGATGGCAGCTGTTGCCTATGGCATAAGAAGCAGAAGAGAGATTTTACGGGCAGTAGGGGGAATTTACCTTATATCGGTGGTTCTTGGAGGAGTCATGCTGGCGCTTGCAGAAAGCAGCCCGGGAAGAAATCTTACAAAATGGATGCCGGAAAGCTTTCTGGTCAGGCTGTTTCTGGCTGCCGGAGCTGTATTCTTGTGTGTATGGCTTTCACGGTTTCTGCGTCTTTTGAGCATCCGAAAAGAGGAAAACAGGCATTTAAGAAATGTTACCTTGTTTTATGCAGGCCAGACCATAAAGACCAGAGGCCTGATCGATACAGGAAACCATTTAAAAGCTCCTGTAAGCGGTCTGCCGGTCCATGTAGCTACAGCAGGACTGATGAAACGTCTTTGCCCGGCAGTAAAAGGGGTCATGTATGTTCCTTATCAATGCATAGGCAGCAGCGGCATCCTTCCAGCTGTAAGGATCGACGAAATGAAAGTGGAAGGAGAGAAGGGAAGCTTTGTGATACCAAAGCCATGGATCGCTATAACAAAGGGAAGCTTATCTCCACATAATGAATATGAAGTGCTGATACAGAAGAATGATAAAGGGTTGCAAGTGTAGGAGGAGTCATTATGATGATTAAAGTGTCTGTACCAAATCGTTTTCAGTTAAAAACCGTTTCCAGGTTCAGGACCGTTCTCATGCCGGGACAGGGAGAGGTGCATTATATCGGAGGAGCAGATATCCTGCCGCCGCCATTAGACAGTGCAGAAGAGGGGAAGATGATCGCTCTTTTAGGAACCGAAGAAGATGGGAAGGCCCGCTCTTCCCTGATCGAGCATAATCTGCGTCTTGTGGTGTATATTGCAAAGAAATTCGACAATACAAGTGTTGGGGTAGAAGATCTGATCTCCATTGGCACCATTGGACTGATCAAAGCGATCAATACCTTTAAGACGGATAAGAATATTAAACTGGCTACCTATGCATCCAGGTGTATTGAAAATGAGATCCTTATGTATCTGCGCAGAAATAATAAGACGAAACTGGAGGTTTCCATTGATGAGCCTTTAAATGTAGATTGGGATGGAAATGAACTGCTGCTTTCAGATATCCTGGGTACAGATGAGGATGTGATCTATCATGGAATCGAAGATGAGATAGAGAAAAATCTTTTAAATACTGCCATCAGCCGTCTGGCTCCAAGGGAGAGGAAAATTGTGGAGCTGCGGTACGGCCTTACAAGTGCAGACGGAGAGGAAATGACCCAGAAAGAAGTGGCAGACCTAATGGGAATATCCCAGTCTTACATATCAAGACTTGAAAAGAAGATCATGAAACGTCTGAAGAAAGAAATCGTGCGGTTTGAATAAGTATAGCTTTATTAGTATTGTGAATAAAATATCAATTCTTGCATTTGTGTCAAAAAGTGCTAAAATTTTACAATGCACGGAAAAAGGTGCGGTCATCCTTCAATTATATGGATGATCTGGGAGAGAAATATCAAAGGAATATGGAAATATTCCGGGAGGACATAATATACGGACAGGAGGAAAATATTGTGAAAAAGATCGTTTCGCTGCTGGAAACGGCCGCATTGTTCTTTATGGCGTTTCCAATGACAGCATGGGCGGCTGAAGGGTCAGCTGAAAGCATTTCACCAGCATTTTGCATTCCATTTGCCGGATTGCTTCTCTGCGTGGCAGTGCTGCCGCTTATAAAGGCAGAGTGGTGGGAAAGTCATCAGCTTCATGTAGTGATATTCTGGTCACTTTTATTTATTGTTCCATTTGCTGTTTTTTGGGGAGCAGGAGAGGCGGCAGAGAAAGTATTAGAATGCATTATTGATGATTATCTTACATTTATTGTTTTGTTATTTGGCCTGTTCTGTGTATCAGGTAATATTACACTGGAAGGGGACCTAGCAGGTTCCCCAAGGATCAATGTGGGACTTCTGCTTTTAGGAACCATGCTTTCCAGCTGGGTAGGAACCACAGGTGCCAGTATGCTTATGGTACGTCCCATGATCAAGATGAATGCCTGGAGAAAGCGCAGGAGCCACATTATGGTATTCTTTATTTTCCTGATCTCAAATATGGGTGGCTGCCTTACACCTATCGGTGATCCGCCTTTGTTAATGGGATTTATGCGGGGGGTTCCTTTTTTCTGGAGTCTGCATCTTCTGCCGATCCTTATCTTTAATACAGTTGTCCTTCTTACTGTATTTTATTTCCTGGACCGGAGAGCTTACAGAAAAGACATTGCAGAAGGAAGAAAGCCTGACATCAGCAAACCTGGTACAGAAGTACATATTTTAGGTCTTCATAACCTGATCTTTCTGGCAATGATCGTGGCTGCTGTTATTTTAAGCGGTACATTACCGGGAATGGCTGCATTTCAGGATGTAAACGGAGCTGTAAAAGGCATTCCTGTATTTGAGGATGTAAAGCTTACATATCCGGCTTTGATCGAAGTAGTGATCATCCTTGCAGCTGCATTTTTATCGTTTAAAACCACAAAACCAGAGATCCGCCGCAAGAACCACTTTACCTGGGGTGCCATCAAAGAAGTAGCAGTGCTGTTTGTAGGTATTTTTATTACCATGCAGCCGGCCCTTATGATCTTAAAGGCAAAGGGGGCAGAGCTTGGTATCACAGAGCCTTTCCAAATGTTCTGGGCAACCGGGCTTTTGTCAAGCTTTCTGGACAATACACCTACTTATCTGGTATTTCTTACAACAGCCGGTTCACTTGGCTTTACAGAAGGAATGCAGACCATTCTTGGAACTGTACCGGTTGCCATGCTGGAGGCAATATCCTGTGGTGCTGTATTTATGGGAGCCAATACCTATATTGGAAATGCACCAAACTTTATGGTAAAGGCGATTTCTGATGAAAATGGTATTAAGATGCCTTCTTTCTTTGGATATCTGCTGTGGTCTGTCACATTTTTAGTTCCGGTCTTTTTGCTGGACATGTTAGTATTCTTTTTATAAGGAGGGGAACGTATCATGGAATATACGAAAGAAAATATCCGTGAACTGGCGGAGAGTATCTACGATCTGGATGCAGAAGTTTATGCCCAGTTAGGTTCTTCTCTGGGCCGTGTGTTTAACCGTGACCGTGAAGGCTGTGTCAATGATATGGTACAGCTGATGTTAAAAAAAGATTCTCACCAGCTGCGCAGTGAGCTGGCGCTGATCAGTAACATGGCACGCACCATTGAAGATAAAGAAACCCGGTCCATGATCATGACGGAGTATAACCGTATTTTAATGGAAGTAGTAGCACTGCCTACCAGCTTCGCAAGCGGGGATATCCTGGATGCGAAGGCAGCGGGCTTAAATGCATTGCAGTTTAAAGCACGTTTCGGAGAAGATAATCACCGGATCATCTGCATCAGCCGTACATATGGCTGCGGCGGCAATGAGATCGGTTTTATGCTGGCTGATAAGTTAAAGATCAATTATTACGATGCAGAGATCTTCTCAGCTGTATTAAAACGTCTTCAGGCAGAACAGGATGAAAGGATCCGGGACAGCAGCGCTTATCCGGATAAGGCAAACCAAGAAGTAGCTTTTGCAGCACCTAAAAGAATGACCTTAAGAGATCATGTAAGACAGTTCAGCCGCTATCATGGTTTGTCCAAGCGGGATGCAGTATTTTTTAACCAGAGTGATCTGATCTGCGATATGGCAAAAAAAGAGGATTTTATCGTTATGGGCCGTTGTGCAGATGTGATCCTTACCAATAACCATATCCCCCATATCAGCATTTTCATTACGGCGCCTTTTGAACGACGTGTGCAGCGTGCGATGGAAAAGCATCAGGGAATGAGTGAAAAAAAGGCAAAGCACCTTTTGAAACAGTTAGACCGTCAGCATGAGAGTTATTACCGGTTTTATACAGGCCGCAGATGGGGCAATGCAGATAATTACGACCTGTGTATCAACAGTTCCGCTTATGGGATCGAAGGTTCTGTAGATTTCATTTTAAGAATGATAAAAACTTCAGAACGGCAGGAAGCATGACTAGTACATCATTTGGTACAGTTATTTCGAAAACGATGTACTAGATTGCAGGCGGCATCAAATATAGATTTTGAGCGTCATGTCACAGTTTCAGGCAGAGGCGGCAGCAGGGGAAATGCAGCAACAGATTTCAGGCCAGATAGGTACGCATAGAGCGCAGGGCATTTTTTTCAAGCCTTGATACCTGGGCCTGGCTGATGTGGATCTCCTGTGCCACCTCTGTCTGCGTTTTGCCTTCAAAAAAGCGCAGATTGATAATATGGCGTTCTCTGTCCGGAAGCCGTTTCATGGCTTCTAATAGAGAAAGATCTTCCACCCAGTTTTCTTCCCTGTTTTTCTTGTCGCTGATCTGATCCATTACATAAAGAGGGTCGCCGCCGTCTGTAAATACAGGTTCATAAAGACTGACCGGTGTCTGGATGGCATCTAAGGCATAAGTGATATCTTCACCGGATATGCCGATCTCATTGGCGATTTCTAAGATGGTAGGTTCCTTTGAATGAAGCCTTGTAAGTTGTTCCCTGGCACAAAGGGCTTTATAAGCAGTGTCCCGCAGAGAACGGCTGACCCGGATGGTATTATTATCCCGGAGATATCTTCTCACCTCCCCCAAGATCATTGGGACAGCATAAGTTGAGAATTTAACATTCTGTGTAATATCAAAATTATCAATGGCCTTGATCAGACCAATACATCCGATCTGGAACAGATCATCTAAATTCTCATGATTGCCGGAAAAGCGCTGGATCACACTTAGGACCAGCCGCAGATTTCCCTTGATGTAACGTTCTCTGGCATCCTTATCCCCTTTCAGTATTTTTAAAAACAGTTCTTCTTTTTCCTGGCTGCTAAGAAGGGGCAGCTTTGATGTGTTCACTCCGCAGATCTCAACTTTATAGCCGGACATATTTTCCTCTACCTCCGTTATGATAGCTTTCATGAAAAATGCTGTTATAACGGAATGATGTACGGAATCAGGAGATTTTATACCTGGAAAATATAAATTGAACTATCCTGTTGGAGAAGTTATAATGATAAATGGAGAGAAATGATGACCTGTAATGTGCTGGATCAGGTAAATCCGGCCGCAAAAGCAAGTGTATGAAAACCTAGGGAGTACATAAAAACGGATAGGAGAAGAATGGTTTATGATACTGATCGTATGTATTGATGATAATAAGGGCATGATGTTCAATCATCGCCGCCAGAGTCAGGACAGAGTGCTGCGCCGGCATATCCTGGATATGGTGGGAAATGGAAAACTGTGGATGAATGAGTACAGTGGAAAAATGTTCGCAAAGGATAGTGAAGAGCTGCTTCATGGCCCTGTTCAGACAGATGAGGATTTTCTTAAAAAGGCTTCATCAGGAGAGTATTGCTTCGTAGAGACAAATTCCTGCGGCTTAGACATGTTCCCGGATACGGCAAATATTGAGTCGGTAGTTTTGTATAAGTGGAACCGCGTCTATCCTGCAGATCAATATTTTACTATGGATCTGTCAGACTGGAAATTGGTTGGAACTGTGGAATTTGCAGGTTCTTCCCATGAAAAGATCACGGAAGAGAGGTATGAAAGATGAGAAAAATAAAATACTGGGCCGCAGGGCTGGCTGCAGCCATATCCATTTTGGCAACAGCCTGTGGACAGGCGACTGCTTCTAATGCGCAAGAAACAGCAAAAATAACAACAGAGGCAGTAACAGAAACAGCAAAAACAGCTGCGGATGCAGCAACAGAGACAGCTTCAGAAAGTGTAACAGTAGAGACTGCCCAGATCCCAAAAGCAGCTGCTGCCCAGGTAAAAAGCATCAGTGGAAGCTTTGATCTTTCCACAATCCCGGCTTATTCCGGACAGCCCTATGTTGCAGTCAATGACAATGTGCCCTTCTTTTCGGAGTCGGATCTGACAGATGTTTCTTTTGAAAGCTACGGAGATCTGGATGCATTAGGACGCTGCAGTGTGGCTTATGCTTCTGTGGGAACAGATATCATGCCTGCAGAAAAACGTGGAAATATTGGTCAGGTGAAACCTACTGGCTGGCATACAGTGAAGTATGACTTTGTGGATGGAAAATATCTGTACAACCGCTGCCATCTGATCGGCTACCAGCTGACAGCAGAAAATGCCAATGAAAAGAACCTGATCACGGGGACCAGATATTTAAATGTCCAGGGAATGCTGCCTTTTGAAAATATGACAGCTGACTATGTAAAAGAAACTAAAAACCATGTTTTATACCGTGTGACCCCGGTTTTTAAAGGAGATAACCTGGTAGCAGATGGTGTGCTTATGGAGGCAGAGTCAGTAGAGGATAAAGGAGAAGGCGTTGAGTTCTGCGTATTTGTTTACAATGTGCAGCCGGGAGTTACTATTGACTATGCAACCGGTGACAGCTGGTTAGATGAAAATGGCACTGGAAGTCAGAAGGCTGAAAAAGAGACCAAAACTGTGGCAGAGACAGAAACCCAGGCAGAAAAACAGACCCAGGCTCCGGCTGTACCAGCGAAGCAGACTTCCACCTACATCCTGAACACTAATTCTAAAAAATTCCATAAACCGGGCTGTTCGGCTGTATCACAGATGAAAGAGTCGAATAAAGCGGAATTTACAGGAACCAGGGATGAAGTGATCGCCAAAGGATATGATCCTTGTAAGAAATGTAATCCATAGGAATAGCAGGATTAAAAGGAAAAAATAAAAGAAAAATACAAAAATCAAAAATTCATATACTCAGCATAACACAGGTGCGGGGATAATTCAATAGAAAATTAAATAAACGTATGAATAAAACAAAAGCATTGTCTGACGGAAAATGAAAAAAATTGCCGGACAATGCTTTTTCTGCGTATTTAATAACACTCTATTGTACTTTACCGCTTTTACTGTGTATTCTTCCGGTAAAGGATCAGAAGTCCTTTTAACAGAAGTGCATCATCGTAAATGATCTTATGTCTGCAAAGAGGGGTGATAAAGCGTGCCAGACCGCCGGTTGCGATCACTGCAGGGGCCTCACCCAGCTCTTTTTCCATACGGTCTAAGATGCCGTCGAGCATATCTACATTGCTGAAAACAATACCGGCTCTCATACAGTCAATGGTGTTTTTTCCAATGACCTTACCTGGCACTTCCAGACTGATGTAAGGAAGCTGGGCTGTTTTTCCACTTAAAGAGTTTAAGGAAACACGAAGTCCCGGTAAAATGACACCGCCTATGTAATTGCCCTTTTTATCAGCTACGCTTAAGGTAGTGGCAGTTCCCATGTCAATAACCACCAGTGGAAGAGGATGCTCATGAATGGCGGCAACTACGTCTACGATCATATCGCTTCCCACACTTTTAGGGTTGTCCATAAGAATATTCATGCCGGTCTTCATCCCGGAGCCTACTAACAGAGGACGGATGCCTATGGTTTTTTCAACAGCACTTAAAATCGTAGTGTTTAAAGGCGGAACTACAGAAGAAAGGATAGAACCTTCAATATCAGATAACTGGATGTGGTGCATTTCCAGGATGTTTTTAAAATGGATGGCATATTCGGTGTCTGTGCGGCCCTGGTCTGTAGTCACACGTTCGATGAAATAGGTTTCTTTTTCGTCAATACCTCCCAGTACGATGTTGGTATTGCCCATATCAATAGCTAAAATCATGAGGGGGAACTCCTTTCAAATACATGAAATGTGTGTTATGATTGTATCACACAAAAATAAGAAACACAACCGGAGGAATCTTATGTTAAAAGGAAAAACAATACTCCTTGGAGTGACCGGCAGCATTGCCGCATATAAGATCGCCTATTTGGCAAGTGCCTTGGTAAAATCAGGAGCAAAAGTCCATGTACTTATGACGAAAAACGCCACTAATTTTATCAATCCTATTACTTTTGAGACACTGACGGGAAATAAATGTCTTATCGATACCTTTGACCGCAATTTCCAGTTCAGTGTAGAGCATGTGTCTTTAGCAAAAGAAGCAGACGTGTTTTTGGTAGCACCAGCCTCTGCCAATGTAATCGGCAAACTGGCCCATGGTATTGCCGATGATATGCTGACAACTACCTTTATGGCTTGTACCTGCCCAAAGATCATTTCACCGGCTATGAATACCCGTATGTATGAAAATCCCATTACCCAGGATAATTTAAAAATCTTAGAGCACTACGGAATGGAAGTGATCCGGCCTGCAAGTGGATATTTAGCCTGCGGTGATACAGGAGCAGGCAAGATGCCGGAGCCGGAAACATTGTTTGAATATATCCTGCGTACTGTAGGATATCCCAAAGACATGGTGGGAAAGAAGGTTCTTATTACTGCCGGACCTACCAGGGAAGCTATTGACCCGGTACGCTATATCACCAATCATTCTACCGGAAAAATGGGTTATGCCATTGCAAAGGCAGCTGCCTACAGAGGAGCAGAGGTGACTTTAGTTACCGGACCAGTAGCTATAAAACCACCTATGTTTGTAAAGGTGGTTCCTGTTGAAAGCGCAGAAGATATGTTTCAGGCAGTGACCGGTGCAGCACCTGAACAGGACATTATCATCAAGGCGGCAGCAGTAGCAGATTACCGTCCGGCAGTTGTGGGCCAGGACAAGATCAAGAAGACAGATGGCGATATGTCTATTTTCTTAGAGCGTACCAGGGATATCCTTGGCTGGCTGGGACAGCACAGAATCCCCGGACAGTTTTTATGCGGCTTTTCCATGGAAACAAGGGATATGCTGGAAAACTCCAGAGCCAAGCTTGCCCGTAAAAACCTGGATATGATCGTTGCCAATAATTTAAAGGTAGAAGGCGCCGGTTTCGGAACGGATACAAATGTAGTGACTATTATCACAAAGGACAGTGAAAAAGAACTGCCAAAGATGAGCAAGGAGCAGGTAGCAGACGAATTGCTGACACAGATTCTTGACTTTACTTCATAATCATAATACAATGATAATTTAGGTGTACCTTTATGACAGATCATACCTATTTTTATTGAAGCAGAAAAATCAATTAGTGAATCAGATGTCCTTTCGGAGTTTTCCATGCACCTGCTTTTGTGGACAAAAATCTTTTCACAAAATCAGACACAGAAAGATCCTGAGGGAACATTTAGTAAGAACGGAGGAAAGACCATTGTCACAGACAAATGATCAGATAACAGAACAGATAAAGAACCGCAGGACCTTTGCCATTATTTCCCACCCTGATGCAGGTAAAACAACTTTAACAGAGAAGTTCCTTCTCTACGGAGGTGCCATTAATCTGGCAGGTACTGTAAAGGGAAGAAAGGCTGCAAAGCATGCGGTTTCAGACTGGATGGAGATTGAGAAGGAGAGAGGTATTTCAGTTACCTCTTCCGCCATGCAGTTTAATTATGAAGGCTTTTGTATTAACATTCTGGACACACCAGGACATCAGGATTTCTCAGAGGATACCTATCGTACCCTGATGGCGGCAGACTCCGCTGTTATGGTCATTGACGGATCCAAGGGCGTCGAGGCGCAGACAATTAAGCTGTTTAAGGTTTGCGTTATGCGCCATATCCCGATTTTTACATTTATCAACAAATTTGACCGTGAAGCAAGAGATCCATATGAGCTGTTAGATGAGATCGAAGAGGTTTTAGGGATCCGTACCTGTCCGGTAAACTGGCCTATCGGCTGCGGAAAGAATTTTAAGGGCGTATATGACCGCTTTACAAAGAAGGTAACTACATTTACCGCTGCGCAGGGCGGTGCAAAAGAGGTTGCCACCCAGGAATTTGACGCAGAGACAGATGATGTGGAAAGCATTATCGGTTTCCAGTACCACAAGCAGTTATTAGATGATATTGAATTATTAGACGGTGCCAGTGATGAACTGGATATGGACCGGGTACAAAAGGGAAATCTTTCTCCTGTATTTTTTGGTTCTGCGTTGACAAACTTCGGTGTTGAAACATTTTTGGAGCATTTCCTGAAAATGACTACATCACCTCTTCCAAGAAGAACGCTTACTGGCGTAGTAGATCCATTTAATAAGGATTTCTCTGCATTTGTATTTAAGATCCAGGCAAATATGAATAAGGCTCACAGAGACAGAATCGCGTTTATGCGTATTGTTTCTGGCAAGTTCGAGGCTGGCATGGAAGTAAATCATGTGCAGGGCGGCAAAAAGATCCGTCTCACCCAGCCACAGCAGCTGATGGCCCAGGATCGTAAGATCGTAGAGGAAGCATATGCAGGTGATATTATCGGTGTATTTGATCCGGGTATCTTCTCGATTGGTGATACTCTTTGTTCTTCTAATGAAAAATTTGAATTTGAGGGTATCCCTACTTTCGCACCAGAGCATTTTGCAAGAGTGCGCCAGGTAGATACCATGAAACGTAAGCAGTTTATTAAAGGCGTGAATCAGATCGCCCAGGAAGGTGCTATCCAGATCTTTCAGGAGTTCAATACCGGTATGGAAGAGATCATCGTAGGCGTAGTAGGCGTACTTCAGTTTGAAGTGCTTACTTATCGTTTACAGAATGAGTACAATGTAGAAGTTATCTTAGAGAAGCTTCCATATGAACATATCCGCTGGGTAGAAAATCCACAGGAAGTAGATGTGGCACGTATCCAGGGAACATCGGATATGAAGCGCATTAAGGACTTAAAGGATAATCCGCTTCTTCTGTTTATCAACAGCTGGAGCGTTGGCATGGTACTTGAAAGAAATCCAGGTCTTAAATTAAGCGAGTTTGGTAATAACTAAACATAAATTTGAAGGCTTTAAAAGGATATTGATTAAGGAGGTTTTACAAAATGAGCAAGATCAATGTAGTAAGAGCAGCTATGGTACAGGCTATGAAGGCAAAGGATAAGGCAAGAAAGGATTCCCTTTCCATGTTATTATCCGCTTTAAAGAACGCAGAGATCGACAAGAGAGAGCCCCTTACAGAGGCAGAAGAGGATGCAATCGTTAAAAAAGAGATCCGTCAGACACAGGAGACTTATGATATGGCTCCAGCTGACAGAGATGATATCCGTGAAGAGGCAGGGGCACGTCTGGCTGTTTACAAGGAATTTGCTCCGGAAGACATGTCTGTAGACCAGATCAGGGAAGTGATCGATGGTGTATTAAAAGAGCTGGGAATCGAAAATCCTGCACCAAAGGATAAAGGCGCTATTATGAAGGTGCTGATGCCAAAGGTAAAGGGAAAAGCAGATGGTAAGGTTGTAAACGAAACTCTTGGTGCTATGCTGAAGTAATAGCAGAATAAATAAAAAATAGTCTGGCCATGCAGATGTCATGGCTGGATTGTAAAAAAAGAACAGGAGAAGGTCATGTACAGAAAAGAAATCGAAGAATATATTGATTCCCACAAGGATCAGATGATCGAAGATATTTGCACGCTCTGCCGGATCAATAGTGAAAAAATGCCTTACACAGAGGGGAAACCATTTGGCGAAGGCCCATTTGAGGTATTACAGACAGCTCTTACCATGATGGAAAATTATGGTTTTTCTGTCCGCAATTATGACAACTATGTAGGAACAGCAGACCTAAATGACAAGGAAGCACAGCTTGATATCCTGGCCCACCTGGATGTAGTGCCTGCAGGGGAAGGCTGGACTGTGACTGAGCCTTTTGAGCCAGTTATTAAAGACGGAAAGCTTTATGGCCGCGGCACTGCAGATGACAAAGGACCGGCTGTTGCAGCTCTTTATGCAATGCGCGCTGTAAAAGAACTGGGACTTCCGGTAAAGAAAAATGTCCGCCTGATCTTAGGCACAGATGAAGAATGCGGCAGTTCTGATATCGCTGTTTATTACAAGCAGGAAAAAGAAGCTCCTATGACATTTTCACCAGATGCAGAATTCCCTGTGATCAACGTGGAAAAGGGACGTCTTCCAGGTCATTTTGCAGCTTCTTTTGAGAAGTCTGATGCTATGCCAAAGCTGGTTAAGATCGATGCAGGGCTTAAGAGCAATGTAGTTCCTGGAAAAGCAAAAGCAGTAGTAGCCGGTGTAGATGATACTGTGTTAAATGAAACTGCAGCAGCTGTTACAAAAGAAACAGAGGTTACATTTACCCTTGAAGGCTGTGAAGAAGGCATTCTGATCACAGCAGAAGGAGAAGGCGCCCATGCATCTACTCCGGAAGAAGGAAAGAATGCGTTAACTGCACTGCTGATGCTGATCACAAAGCTCCCATTAGCTTCTTGTCCACAGATGGATGCGGTTAAGGGACTTGTAAAGCTGTTCCCTCATGGAGATACCCGTGGAAATGCAGTTGGCATTGCCATGAGTGATGAGGTTTCTGGAGAACTGACACTGGCCTTTGATATGCTCCAGGTAGATGCAGAGCACTTAGACGGTGTATTTGACTGCCGTGCACCGATCTGTGCAAATGAAGAAAATGCATTAAAGGTAGCAAAGGCACGTATGGCAGAGGAAGGCATCGAACTGTTGGCTGAGCATATGAGAGCACCTCATTATGTAGATGGTGATTCTCATTTTGTGCGTACTTTATTAAAGGCTTATGAAGAGTATACAGGTCTTAAGGGAAGCTGCCAGTACACAGGCGGCGGTACTTATGTACACAGTCTGAAAAATGGTGTTGCCTTTGGATGCTCCATGCCCGGAACTGACAACCGCATGCATGGTGCAGACGAATTTGCAGTAGTAAAGGAACTGGTTGACAGTGCAAAGATCTTTGCACAGGTCATCGTGGATCTGTGCTGCTAATAGGCCCATCCTGTTTAGACAGACTGTAAAGATGTTTGATCAAGAACTTTGCCCTGCACGTAAGTGCAGGACAGAGTTCTTTTTTTATACTTTTACCAATATATTTACCAATAAGAGGAAAAAAGGGGCCGATACCCATAAGGATCTATGATCTAAAGCAAAAGGAAGTTATTAACATAAAAGACTGCGCCCGTTTAGGCTATGTAGGTGACGTAGAGTTTGATGAAAAAACCGGCTGTATCACAGACTTGGTAGTGCCGGGACCTGGGTGTATCTGCGGATTTTTAGGAAGAGAAAAGGAATATGTGATCCCCTTTTGCGATGTATGCCAGATCGGAAGTGATATTATCCTGGTAAGCTTTAAAGAGAAGGATAAAGAAAAGCCAGATAAGAAGTGTTAAGATACAAAGCCAAATAGAGATAAAACATTAACAAAGATAAAATATTAACAGAGATAAAGCAGTAACAGTTCCATAAATGAGGAGTGACCGGCAGGTTTTCACCTGCCGGCCCATTTGTGAGAAAAAGTTGTATGAAAAGCATTCGCTTTTAACATAAATAAATGTACTGAAAAAATGTGAGAAAAAGTTGTGTAAAATGTGAAAAGTGTGTGAACAGGTAAAATTCCCGGTCAGGCAGTCACAATGATCGGTGAAAATGAAAAAAGCATCAGCTGTTTTCATGGAGTATTTCCAGTACAGAATGAAGCTTTAAGGCATTGATCTGCCCAGGTGCGGAAACATTTCCGGCGGCGCCAAAGGTAAGACAGGAGCCAAATACTTCCCCGCTTAAGCGGCTGATCAGTCCGGCTTTCGCCATAGACATAGTGATAACAGGACAGGAAAGTTCTTTTTTTGCTTTGCAGGTGGCAGAAAGAAGAGTAAGTACATCTTCTGTACATGTTGGCATAACAGCGATCTTTGCAATATCAGCACCAGCTTCTTCCATTTGCTTTAATGTGGAAAGAATCTCATTTTCAGAAGGAGTCTTAAAGAAATCATGGTTGGAAAAAATAGTTTTTACATTCTTTTCTTTCGCAAGGGCGACCAGTTCTTCAACCCCTTCCCGGCCAGAAAACAGCTCAATATCCACCAAATCCACCAGATTGGAGCAGATCGCCTTTTTAACCAGATCCTTATATTGTAAAAGACTGGCAGCCATGTTGCCGCCTTCCTTTTTTGTCCGGAATGTAAAAAGAAGAGGAGTGTTACCGGCAGCTTTCCGGATGGTAGGAAGGATCTCTTCCAGATATCCCTCTTTAAAAATATCCTCCATCCAGTCAGTTCTCCATTCTATGAGATCGGCACCGTATTCCAATGCTCTTTTCATATCATTTAAAAGTGCAGGGAAACTGGTGCTTACAAGTGGAATGCATATCTTTGGTATACCTTCTCCTAAGACTATATTTCTTACAGAAACAACAGGGCTATGCTCCATGTTTATTATTCTCCTTTGATTTCAACATCATTTTATTATCCGTATTATAAGACATAAAAACAGACCTTGTCTATATTTTCCTGCACATTCAAATCCACATCCTATGTGATCAGTACAGTTATTTACGAAACGATGTACTAGTGTACTAACAAATTGATTTCTAAATCAATACGTGATATCATATAATTATCCAACTCAATATTCTGTTTTTCTCAGTCAGGAAGAGAAAGAAAAACTTTTAGCTATGAGCAAAGACAATAAACTTTCAGCACGTGTTTCCAAGAGCGTTCTGATTCTTTTAGCTTTGGACAATAAAACGAATTCGGATATTGTTGACTAAGGTCCGAAAGCCACCGGTACACATGACAGATGCGCATTTGGGAGAAAATCCTTTGTTTGTGGGCTTGCGTCGCCTATTGTCAGAACTGCGAACCAAACTCGCACGCTTTGCGTGCTCAAACAGTGGTTCTCCGTTCTGACGCTATGCGCGCCCACTCACGGATTTTCAAACAAATGCTTATTCTGTCATGTGTACCGGCGGCTTTCTACGTTATTGGCAATAAAAAATGTAGGAGCAAACCAATAAGCAGTTTTCATGTAGGAGGGGGATTGTACTTAAGTACGGCATTTTTTATGTGACATATCCAATACAGT
>UQJF01000007.1 GCA_900541315.1 uncultured Clostridium sp.
AATGCGCATCTGTCATGTGTACCGGTGGCTTTCGGACCTTAGTCAACAATATCCGCAGACAAGTGAGTGGTATAGTTATTTCGAAAACGATGTACTAGGGTAAAGAGGATAAATAGTACTGTCCCTGCCATGCTCCGCGTTCTTTCAGCCTCTTATGCATCTGATTTAATACAAGTCTCTTATTTCCGCTCCATAAAGGCGCGATCAGGAGATTTTTCGGTCCGTCACCGGTCATACGGTGTATGGTGATCCGGGGAGGCAAAAGAGTGATACAGTCGATCACAAGGTCGATGTATTCTTCCATAGAAAATACGTGAAAGGGATCTTTCTGGTAGATATCTGCCAGATCAGTCCCTTTTAATATGTGCAGCAGCTGGAGTTTGATCCCGTCAATGGGCTGGTCTGCCAGATATTTTACAGTTTCCTTCATCTGATCCGTGGTCTCACCGGGAAGTCCCAGAATTACATGAACAATCACAGTGAGTCCTGCTTTTTTCAGCCGGTTTAAGGCATTCTCAAATACAGGAAGTTCATAGCCTCTGCGGATAAAATGTGCAGTTTTATCATGGATCGTCTGAAGCCCAAGCTCCACCCAGACCGGCTTCTTACTGTTTAATTCCTTTAACAGGTCAATAATATCATCCCCCAGGCAGTCCGGTCTTGTGGCAATAGACAAGGAGGCAATATCCGGATGGCTGATGGCACGTTCAAATAAAGGTTTTAAATAAGAAACAGGCCCATAGGTATTGGTAAAGGACTGAAAATAAGCAATGTAATTGATATTTTTATCAGAACCGGTCTTATTGCTTACACGCTTTTTGGCAGCTTCGATCTGATCCCATACATCGGTCTGCAGGATTTCGGCAAAATCCCCGGAACCGCCTTCACTGCAGAAAATACATCCTCTGGTTCCCAGGGTGCCGTCCCGGTTAGGACAGGTAAGACCTGCATCCAGTGACAGTTTATATACTTTATGTCCAAATGTATGTTTCAGCTCCCAGTCCAGACTGTGATAGGGACGGCCGTTCCAGTTGTGTTCCATGACATAGACTCCTTTTTGAAAAATGCTTAAAAGTTTAAATTCTTTTGCAAAATGTCCGTATGTCCTGTTATAACAGAAAAAACAGGACCTGTCTATTTAATATATATGCAATATCGAAAAATATTGTATTGTAGCAGCCGGTGCATTTGTGTTAGACTGATGTCAGAGAGCCGGGAAGGGTGAAAACGAGGGCAGTCTACAACCAGTACATCGTTATTGGGAAAAGGATGTAAGAATAACCGGCAGAAAAAGGAGATGGCAGCTATGAATGTATGTGATACCATGAAGCAGTTAAATAGTGAAAGAACCGATGCATTTATGCATGAACTTTATGGAAATGGGGCAGCAGAAAATAAAGCAAGATATGAGGCGGTACTGAAAGGCTTTAAAGAGGCTTTTGGTGACAGCGAAGAAGTTCTTCTTTTTTCCTCACCAGGACGTACAGAGATCAGTGGAAACCACACAGACCATAATCATGGAAAAGTACTGGCTGGCAGCATTAATCTGGACTGCGTAGGAGCAGCTGCGAAAAACTATTCAAACCAGGTACATATTATCAGCGAGACTTATGATCAGGATATTACGATTGACTTAAATGATCTGGAGCCGAGCATTAAAAAGGCTGGTACTGTAGACCTGATCAAAGGGCTTTTAAAAGGCTTTGAGACTTCAGGATATAGTGTTGGTGGATTTAATGCTTATATTACCAGCAATGTGATCAGTGCAGCAGGTGTCAGTTCCTCTGCTTCTTTTGAGATGCTGGTGTGCTCCATGTTAAATACATTTTTCAATGAAAGCCATATGGACAATGTAGCTTATGCCCATATTGGAAAGTATGCGGAAAATGTATACTGGGACAAGGCTTCCGGACTTCTTGACCAGATGGCATGTGCAGTAGGCGGTCTGATCACCATTGACTTTGTGGAACCTATGACTCCTATGGTAAAGAAGATTGATTTTGATTTCCAGGCACAGAACCACAGTCTGATCATTGTCCAGACAGGAAAAGGTCATGCAGATTTAAGCGCTGAGTATTCTGCTGTACCGGAAGAAATGAAAAAAGTTGCAAAATATTTTGGAAAAGATGTTCTGGCACAGGTTTCAGAAGAAAAAGTGATCAAACACCTTCCGGAAGTGAGAAAATTTGCAGGAGACCGTGCTGTGCTGCGTGCATTACATTTCTTTGAGGAAAACAAGAGAGTAGAGGCAGAGGTAGCAGCATTAAAAGATGGTCGTTTTAATGATTTTCTGGAGAATATCACAGCTTCCGGAAATTCTTCCTGGAAATGGCTGCAGAACTGCTTTACAACCAGCAATAGTGAAGAACAGGGGATAACCGTTGCATTAGCCTTAACAGAGCTATTTATCGCAAAGAAACAGAAAGGTGCCTGCCGGGTACACGGAGGCGGTTTCGCCGGTGTTATTATGGCAATGTTGCCAAATGAGATTGTAGAAGAGTATAAAGAATACATGGAAAGCTGTCTGGGTGAAGGGTGCGTATACAAGATGAGCATCCGGCCTTATGGTGCGATCTGTGTAAGTGAATACTTATAATATTTACGGAGAACAGAGTAGGATCTATATAAAATTGGCCGCCTGCGAAAGCAGACGGCCTGTTTTGTTGCCAGCCAGTACATCGCAAATGCGCCAGTGATGCATTCGCTGAACATAGGCGTATTATTTTTTATGATAACTGTCCAGTAATTTCTGTTTCGTCTGCCACAATTCATTAGAAAGATCTACATGAACGGTATGTGGATTTACCAGACGTTTGGACTCATCCCATAAGGTATCCAGTTCTTTCTTACAGTATTTCTGGATATCCATTACCTTTGGTGATTCATAAACGCATTCGCCGTTTAAGAAGACTGGTACTAACAGCTCACGCATGGTGTAGCTGCCAGGTGCTAATAAGGTTTTCTTCCATGTTTCCTGTGGGTCGAAGAGGAGGAGAGAATTGTTAGTATCAAACTTCTCACCTACCAGACAGATCAGATCTGCGATGATCTTGCCGTTTTCCTTGTCATAAATACGATAAATGGTCTTGTTTCCTGGATTGGTGATCTTTTCAGCATTTTCAGATAATTTGATCTTTGGAATGAACTCACCGGTGGTCTTGTCCTTTACAGCAGCTAACTTGTAAACACCGCCAAAGGATGGGCAGTCCTTCGCTGTGATCAGGTTGGTGCCAACGCCCCAGGAATTGATGGTAGCGCCCTGTACCTTTAAGCTGTCGATCAGGTATTCATCCAGGTCATTGGATGCGGAAATAACTGCATCCGGGAATCCTGCTGCATCCAGCATCTTCTTTGCCTTCTTTGATAAATATGCCAGGTCGCCGCTGTCTAAACGGATTCCGTAGAAGGTCAGCGGGATGCCGGCTTCTCTCATTTCCTTAAATACTTTGATCGCATTTGGAACACCGGATTTTAAAGTATCATAAGTATCTACTAACAGGATGCATGCAGATGGATACAGCTTTGCATAGGTACGGAAAGCAGTCAGTTCATCTGGGAAGCTCATGATCCAGCTGTGTGCATGGGTTCCTTTTACCGGAACATCAAACATTTTTCCGCAGAGTACATTGGAAGTACCAATACAGCCTGCAATCATGGCAGCTCTTGCGCCGTAAGTACCGGCATCAGGGCCCTGGGCACGGCGGAGACCGAATTCCATAACACCGTCACCCTTTGCAGCGTGAACAATACGCTCTGTTTTAGTTGCGATCAGACTCTGGTGGTTGATAATGGTAAGAAGTGCTGTTTCAACCAGCTGTGCCTGCATGATCGGCGCGATTACTTTAATTAAAGACTCTCTTGGGAATACAACGGTACCTTCCGGGATAGCGTAGATATCGCCTGTAAAACGGAAAGTACTAAGATACTCTAAGAAGTCTTCTTCAAATATATTTAAACTTCTTAAATATTCAATATCACTTTCGTCAAAATGGAGTCCTTTAATATATTCAATGGCCTGTTCCAGACCGGCACAAATGGCAAAACCATTTCCATGGGGATTGGTACGGTAGAACATATCGAAGATGACAGTTTCGTTTGCGTCTTTTTCCTTAAAATAGCCCTGCATCATCGTCAGTTCATACAGGTCAGTGAGTAATGTGAGATTTCTGTGATCCATAAGTTGGCTCCCTCCTGGTACACAGTCTTTGGTTTCAAATAAATGGCTGTGTGCGGTTGTTTGTAAAGTTTCCGTAACAATATAGCATATTTATGTAAAAAAGGAAATATATCGTTACAAATTTCACAATACTATATTCACATGACAAGACACCTGTGCTGTTCATATGAACCTAAATGTTTATTTTCTGCGTCCAAGCTGCCAGAAAGCAACAGCGCTGGCAGCTGCCACATTTAGTGAATCTACTCCGTGGAACATAGGGATGAGAACCGTGGAGTCACAGGCTGCAATGGTGGCATTTTTAAGTCCTTCCCCTTCTGTGCCAAGGACGATAGCCAGCTTTTCATAGGAAGCTAAAACCGTATCGTCAATAGATACGGAATCGGTTTTTAATGCCATGGCAGCAGTTTTAAAGCCCATATTTTTAAGTGTATCCAGAGTGGCACAAGGCCAGGAATCCTTAGGCAGAATGGTCCATGGGATCTGGAATACAGTTCCCATGCTCACACGGGAGGCGCGGCGGTATAATGGATCGGCGCAGCTATGGGTGAGGAGCACGGCGTCCATGCCAAGGGCAGCAGCGGAACGGATAATGGCTCCCACATTGGTTGGATTTACTACGTCTTCAAGAATGGCAATGCGGCTGGCATTTTTACATATTTTTTCCACAGAAGGAAGGACAATGCGCTTCATGGCACAGAGCATGCCCCGTGTCAGTGCAAATCCAGTAAGTTTTGTAAGCACATTGTATTCAGCAGTAAAAACCGGGACATCCGGGTATTTTTCAAGAAGCTGTCTGGTTTCACCTGCATCCGCTGTAACCAGGCGTTTCTCAGCCAGAAAAGAAATGGGAACATATCTGGCATGTAATGCCCGTTCAATCACCTTGGGGCTTTCAGCAATAAAAATGCCGGGAGCCGGTTCAAAATAATGGAGAAGCTGGGCCTCATTGCATCGGGCGTAGATGTCAAGCTCCGGGGCGTTAAAATCTGTGATCTCGATTTCATTTAATTTCATAAAATAAAATTCCTTTAATAAATGATAATAAACGATAATAATAAACCATAAGTAATATAGTTCGGTATCTTTCTTGTAATTGCTGGAAAGCAGTTTTACAAAAATGTGAAAGCATACCTGTTTCTTAGTATAAAAGAAATATATATTCTTGGCAACTGATACATCGTTTCGTAAATGATGTACCAGACACTGGTACATGGTTTCAGGAAAAATGGTTATCCTAAATCCATCAAAGAACTATAAAAATTTATTAATGCAAAGGAGACCAGATCCATGGAAAATAAAATGTTCTGTTACCAGTGTCAGGAAACTGCCAACTGTACCGGTTGTACGATCACCGGCGTCTGTGGCAAAAATCCCCAGGTTGCGGCAGCTCAGGATCTTTTGGTGTATGTGACAAAGGGGTATTGTGAGGTAACAACCAAACTGCGTAAGGAAGGCACGAATATCAGTGATGCTGAAAACCGCATGGTGGTAATGAACCTGTTTATGACCATTACGAATGCTAATTTCGATAAGGAGGCTATTGAGAACCGCATTCATGATACTCTCCATGTGAAAAAAGAATTATTAAAGAAAGTAAGAGATACTTCTGGACTTACGGAAGCCGCTTTGTGGGACGGAAGCGGAGACTGGGAGGCAATCGCCAGAAAAGTGGGAGTCCTTTCCAACCCAGATGAGGATATCCGCAGCCTTCAGCAGCTGATCACCTATGGCATTAAGGGGCTTTGCGCTTATACCAAACATGCCAATGCCTTGATGCATACAGATCCCAAGCTGGATGCATTTATACAGGAAGCTCTGGCAAAGACATTGGATAACAGCCTGACGGTAGAGGAATTAGTGACATTGACACTAAAAACAGGAGAGTACGGCGTAAAAGGAATGGCCATGTTAGATGCTGCCAACACCGGGTCTTATGGAAACCCTGAAATCACGGCGGTGAATATTGGTGTTAGGAAAAATCCGGGGATCTTGGTTTCAGGTCATGACCTGCGGGATCTGGAAATGCTTTTGGAGCAGACAAAGGGCACTGGCGTAGACGTGTATACCCACTCAGAAATGCTTCCCGCCTGCAGTTATCCGGCGTTTAAGAAATATCCTCATTTCGTAGGTAATTATGGCAATGCCTGGTGGCAGCAGAAAGAAGAATTTGAAGCATTTAACGGGCCAATCCTTATGACCACCAACTGTATCGTACCGCCAAAGGTCAGCTATAAAGACCGGCTTTATACTACTGGCGCAGCAGGATATCCAGGCTGTACCTATATTCCAGGGGGATTAGGAGAAAAGAAGGACTTTTCCCGGATCATAGAGCAAGCAAAGAAATGTCCGCCGCCAAAAGAACTGGAATTCGGCACAATCCCAGGTGGTTTTGCCCACGCCCAGGTGATCGCGCTGTCAGATAAAGTAGTGGCAGCGGTAAAGTCCGGGAAAATAAAGAAATTCGTAGTTATGGCGGGCTGCGACGGACGTATGAAGAGCCGTGAATATTATACAGAATTTGCCAAAGCACTGCCAAAAGATACCGTGATCCTCACAGCCGGCTGCGCCAAGTACCGCTACAATAAATTAAAACTGGGAGACATTGACGGCATTCCAAGAGTCCTGGACGCAGGCCAGTGCAACGACTCCTATTCTCTGGCAGTAATCGCCATGAAGCTTCAGGAGATATTTGGCCTGGATGATATCAACGACCTTCCTATTATTTATAACATCGCATGGTATGAGCAGAAAGCCGTGATCGTTTTCCTAGCCTTGTTATCTCTGGGAATCAAAAACATCCACCTGGGCCCAACACTGCCCGCCTTCCTGTCGCCGGCGGTGCTGAAAGTGCTGGTGGAAAAGTTTCATATTGCGGGAATCACGACGGTGGAAGAGGATATGAAGTTGTTTTTTGAATAAAAAAATCAATGGATGTAGGACTACAAATCGGATTATTGACACCTTTGGCGAATATAGCGGAAAAGTTTTAGAAAAAATGCACAGTATGATTTTTCTGCGAAAGAAGGTCTGAGAAAGTATATTAGAGATATTCTTCAATAAGTATCTTACGCATGAAACATCAGTTTAGCCGTTGACATTTCCATTTCCAGTCATTATAATGGAATCGTTGTAATAGAATTTATAAAAGAAAAGCCAAGAAGGAGACAGTATCCTTTTCCAAACATCACAGAGAGCCGGTGCAGGTGGGAATCCGGTATTAGTAGGAGAGAGGAGAAGATCACTCCGGAGCTGCCAGCTGAAGGTTTAAGTAGGCCGGGCCGCATTTCCTGCGTTAAGGGAACTCATATGATGGTATGCAGTAACAGGTGGTTGAACGAATCTAAGCTTTCGTCCTTTTACGGGGATGGAAGCTTTTTTATTTTCTAAAGAATAGTACCTGTGAGACATTCTTCAAAACTAGAAATGGAGGAAAGCAAGGATGTATGACAAAGTCCCCACAGACCTGAAGTTTGTGGAAAGAGAAAAAGAAGTTGAAAAGTTCTGGGAAGATGAACACATTTTTGAAAAGAGTATTAAGATGCGTGAAGGCTGCCAGCCATATGTATTCTATGATGGACCGCCAACCGCAAACGGCAAGCCGCATATCGGCCATGTTGAGACCCGTGTAATTAAGGATATGATCCCAAGATTCCGTGCTATGAAGGGCTATATGGTTCCAAGAAAGGCCGGATGGGATACCCACGGACTTCCAGTAGAACTGGAAGTAGAAAAGAAGTTAGGTCTTGACGGAAAAGACCAGATCGAAAAATACGGTCTGGAGCCATTTATCAAGCAGTGCAAGGAAAGTGTCTGGAAATATAAGGGCATGTGGGAGAATTTCTCCGGCACTGTTGGTTTCTGGGCTGATATGGATAATCCATATGTTACCTATCATAATTCCTTTATTGAGTCAGAATGGTGGGCATTAAAGCAGATCTGGGACAAGGGCCTGTTATACAAGGGCTTTAAGGTAGTTCCTTACTGCCCACGCTGCGGTACCCCTCTTTCCTCTCACGAGGTAGCTCAAGGATATAAAGACGTAAAAGAGCGTTCTGCAGTAGTACGTTTCAAGGTAAAAGGTGAAGATGCTTATATTCTGGCATGGACCACAACTCCATGGACCCTTCCAAGCAACCTGGCACTTTGCGTAAACCCAAATGAAGAATACGTAAAAGTGAAGGCAGCAGACGGCTATACCTATTATATTGCACATGCATTAATGGAAAAGGTATTAGGAGAAGGCTGTGAGGTTCTGGAAACTTATGTAGGCAAGAATCTGGAATTTAAGGAATATGAGCCATTATATGACTGCTCTGTTCCATACTGCGAGAAGCAGCACAAGAAGGCGTTCTATGTTGTATGTGATACCTATGTAACCTTAACAGATGGTACCGGAATCGTACACATTGCTCCTGCATTTGGTGAAGACGATGCCAATGTAGGCCGTAAGTACAACCTGCCTTTCGTCCAGTTAGTTGATGCAAAGGGTGATATGTCAGCAGATACCCCATTTGCAGGCAAGTTTGTAAAGGATGCTGATCCATTAGTATTAAAAGACTTAAAGGAAAAAGGCCTGTTATTTGACGCTCCTGCATTTGAGCACAGCTATCCACACTGCTGGAGATGCGGTACTCCACTGATCTACTATGCAAGAGAATCCTGGTTCATTAAGATGACTGCTGTTAAGGATGACCTGATCCGCAATAACAACACCATTAACTGGGTACCTGAGTCTATTGGTAAAGGCCGTTTCGGTGACTGGCTGGAGAACATCCAGGACTGGGGTATTTCCAGAAACAGATACTGGGGAACTCCATTAAATATCTGGGAATGCGAGTGCGGACATCAGCATTCTATCGGAAGCATTGAAGAATTAAAGAGCATGTCTGATAACTGCCCCGATGATATTGAACTTCACCGCCCATACATTGACGCTGTTACCGTCCGCTGCCCGAAGTGCGGAAAGCAGATGAAGCGTGTACCGGAAGTTATTGACTGCTGGTTTGACTCTGGTGCAATGCCATTTGCACAGCATCATTATCCATTTGAAAATAAGGAACTGTTTGAGTCCCAGTTCCCGGCACAGTTTATTTCTGAGGCTGTAGACCAGACCCGTGGATGGTTCTATTCCCTGTTAGCTGAGTCTACCTTACTGTTTAATAAGGCTCCTTATGAAAATGTAGTTGTAATGGGTCTGGTCCTGGATGAGAACGGACAGAAGATGAGTAAGTCCAAAGGAAATGCAGTTGACCCATTTGATACATTACAGAAGCATGGCGCAGACGCCATCAGATGGTTCTTCTATACCTGCTCTGCTCCATGGATCCCAAAGAGATACCAGGATAAGGCAGTGACTGAAGGACAGAGAAAGTTCATGGGTACTTTATGGAATACCTATGCATTCTGGGTACTGTATGCAAATATCGATAAATTTGACGCTACTAAGTACAGCTTAGAATATGATAAGCTGCCGGTAATGGATAAATGGCTGCTTTCCAAGATGAACTCTATGGTCAAGGCAGTAGATGACAATCTGATGAACTACCGTATCCCTGAGGCTGCAAAGGCTCTTCAGGAATTCGTAGATGATATGAGTAACTGGTATGTGCGCAGAAGCCGTGAGCGTTTCTGGGCAAAGGGCATGGAGCAGGATAAGATCAATGCTTATATGACTCTGTATACCGCTCTTGTAACTGTTGCAAAGGCAGCTGCGCCTATGATCCCATTCATGACAGAGCAGATCTACCAGAACCTGGTAAGAAATATCGACAAGAGTGCTCCTGAAAGCGTACATCTGTGTGACTTCCCTGCAGTAAAGGAAGAGTGGATCGATGAGAAGTTAGAAGCAGATATGGATGAAGTCCTTGATACGGTTGTTATGGGCCGCGCAGCCAGAAATACAGCAAATATCAAGAACCGTCAGCCCATCGCCCAGATGTACGTAAAGGCAGACCATGCATTATCTGATTTCTACGTAAAGATCATTGAAGAAGAGTTAAATGTAAAGAAAGTAACCTTTACAGATGACGTAAGAGCCTTTACTTCTTATACATTTAAGCCACAGTTAAAGACTGTAGGACCAAAATACGGCAAGCTGTTAGGAAAGATCCGTGAAGCATTGACCAACTTAGATGGAAGCGCTGCCATGGATACCTTAAATAACACCGGTGCTTTAACCTTCGACTTTGATGGACAGGAAGTTGTTCTTACAAAGGATGACCTGCTGATCGATGTAGCAAAGAAAGATGGCTATGTAACAGAAGAAGATAATTATGTAACAGTTGTCCTGGATACCAACCTGACTCCAGAGCTGATCGAAGAAGGCTTTGTCCGCGAAGTTATCAGCAAGATCCAGACCATGCGTAAGGAAGCAGGTTTCGAGGTTATGGACCATATTAGTGTATATCAGGCCAATAATGACAAGATCGCTGAGCTGATGAAGAGCAACGCAGATGAGATCAAGAACGAGGTTATGGCTGATCATATCCACTTAGGTGAGATGAAGGGCTTCACTAAGGAATGGAATATCAACGGCGAGACTGTTATGTTAGGTGTGGAAAAACTGTAATGAGACTGTAATAGCGAGGTAAAAACTGGTTTTATATCCGTATTTAAGTTGAAATGGACCAGAAAAAATGGTAATATGAGGGGCAGGACAGAATTGTTACCTGTCCCTTGTGCTTTTTTAGATTTGAATGTGCTTTTGGTGAAGGATGTATGCCTCCGGGTTTTAGTACACCTGCATAAGAGGGAGCACATTGGAAAATGAGGAGGAAGGCTATGAAAAATACAGGCTTTGACAAGGCTTTGTTCAAAAATGCAGTAATTTTTAATGTAAAAAACATGTTCCGCCGTACCATCGACGAAGCAACCCCTCAGCAGATCTTCCAGGCTGTGGCTTATACAGTAAAGGACGATATCATTGACCAGTGGATAACAACCCACAAGGAATATGAGAAAAAAGATGTAAAGACCCTTTATTATCTGTCTATGGAGTTTTTAATGGGTCGTGCCCTTGGAAACAATATGATCAATCTCCGTGAATATAAGGAGATCGCAGAAGCATTAGACGAAATGGGCTTTGACTTAAATGCTATCGAAGACCAGGAACCGGATGCAGCATTAGGAAATGGTGGTTTAGGACGTTTAGCAGCATGCTTCCTTGACTCTTTAGCAACCTTGGGCTATCCGGCATATGGCTGCGGTATCCGTTACCGTTATGGTATGTTTAAACAGAAGATCGAAGATGGTTATCAGGTAGAAGTTCCGGATAACTGGCTGGAAAATGGCAATCCATTTGAGATCCGTCGTCCGGAGTATGCAGTAGAAGTAAAATTCGGCGGCTATGTACGTATTGAAGACCGCAATGGTATGAGTCATTTCGTACAGGAAGGTTATCAGTCTGTAAAAGCTGTTCCATATGACCTGCCAGTTGTAGGCTATGGCAACCACATTGTAAATACACTTCGTATCTGGGATGCAGAACCGGTAAGCACCTTTAACCTGGATTCCTTTGACCGCGGTGATTACCAGAAGGCAGTTGAACAGGAAAATCTGGCTAAAAATATTGTTGAAGTTCTTTATCCAAACGATAACCATTATGCAGGTAAAGAACTGCGTTTAAAACAGCAGTATTTCTTTATTTCTGCCAGCGTCCAGAGAGCTGTTCAGAAATTTAAAGAAAAACACGATGATATCCATCAGTTCCCGGAGAAGGTGGTATTCCAGTTAAATGATACACATCCAACTGTAGCAATCCCTGAGTTAATGCGTATCCTTTTAGACGATGAAGGCCTTACCTGGGAAGAGGCATGGGATATTACTACCAGAACCTGTGCATACACCAATCATACTATTATGTCTGAGGCACTGGAGAAGTGGCCGGTAGACTTGTTCTCCCGTCTGCTCCCACGTATTTATCAGATCGTAGAAGAAATCAACCGCCGTTTTGTAAATGAGATCCAGCAGAGATATCCTGGCGATCAGGACAAGATCGCAAAAATGGCAGTTGTATACAACGGTCAGGTTAGAATGGCTTACATGGCGATCGTAGCAGGCTTCTCAGTAAACGGCGTTGCAAGACTGCATACAGAGATCTTAAAGCATGAGGAGTTAAAAGACTTCTATGAGATGATGCCTGAGAAATTCAACAATAAGACTAATGGTATTACCCAGAGACGTTTCTTGCTTCACGGCAATCCGTTATTAGCTGACTGGGTAACAGATAAGATCGGTGATGACTGGATCACAAATCTGCCTCATATTAAAGAACTGGCAGCATTTGCAGATGATAAGGAATGCCAGAAGGAATTCCTGGATATCAAATATAAGAATAAAGTCCGTCTGGCTAAGTACATCAAGGAGCATAACGGCATTGACGTTGATCCAAACTCAATTTTCGATGTGCAGGTAAAGAGACTTCATGAGTATAAGCGTCAGCTGATGAACATTCTTCATGTTATGTATCTTTATAACCAGTTAAAGGATGATCCAAACATGGATATGGTTCCAAGAACCTTTATCTTCGGTGCAAAGGCAGCAGCAGGCTACCGCCGCGCAAAACTGACGATTAAGCTGATCAATTCAGTAGCAGATGTGATCAACAATGATAAGTCCATTGGCGGTAAGATCAAGGTGGTATTTATTGAAGATTACCGGGTATCCAACGCAGAGATCATCTTTGCGGCAGCGGATGTGAGCGAGCAGATCTCCACAGCCAGCAAAGAGGCTTCCGGTACCGGTAACATGAAATTTATGTTAAACGGTGCTCTTACATTAGGAACTATGGATGGTGCAAACGTCGAGATCGTAGAAGAAGTTGGACAGGAAAATGCCTTTATCTTTGGTCTTTCTGCAGACGAAGTTATCAATTATGAGAATAACGGCGGCTATAATCCAATGGATATCTTCAACAATGATCCTCAGATCCGCAGAGTGCTGATGCAGCTGACCAATGGATATTATTCACCAAAGGATCCGCAGATGTTTAAGGAAATCTATGATTCTCTGTTAAATAACTTTGGCGGCAGCCGTCCGGATACTTACTTTATCCTGAAAGACTTCCGTCCTTATGCAGAGGCTCATGAGAAGATCGACAAGGCTTACAGAGACAGACAGTGGTGGGCAAAAGCAGCTCTTATTAATGTTTCCCATAGCGGTAAGTTTACATCTGATCGTACCATTGAAGAGTATGTAAGAGATATCTGGCATCTGAAAAAGGTGACATTAGAGCAGTAAAATTGGTTCATGCAAGTGCATGAATGATAATGAAAACTGTGATTTAGGGGGTGTTGCAGAAGCTTGTGTTTTTGCGGCATCCCTGTTTTTTCATTTAGGATTATGCCACCCTCAGGTGACATGTCAGTTTATTTACACCAAAGAGAGGAACAATAATATGAAGATAAGAGATATACTGGCAGAGGGAAGACCAACACTTTCATTTGAAGTGTTCCCACCAAAGACAGCAGATGCGTATGAATCCGTAGAGAAGGCAGCTTCTAAGATCGCTGAGTTAAAGCCGGATTTTATGAGTGTTACTTACGGTGCCGGAGGCGGAACCAGTGAGTATACAGTAAAGATCGCATCTACTATTAAAGAAGAGTATGGTGTAACACCATTGGCACATCTTACCTGTGTTTCTTCAACAAGAGAGAAAGTACATCATGTATTGGAGGAATTAAAGGCGCATAAGATCGAAAATGTTCTGGCGCTAAGGGGGGATATCCCGCAGGATGGGAAAACACCGGAAGTTTATCACTATGCTTCTGAACTGATCAGTGAGATCAAAGAAGCAGGAGATTTCTGCATTGGTGCAGCCTGCTATCCGGAAGGACATCCGGAATCTTCTAATAAATCTGTGGATATGGACTATTTAAAGCAGAAGGTGGACGCCGGCTGTGATTTTGTCACTACCCAGATGTTTTTTGACAACAGTCTTCTTTACAGCTATTTATACCGCATCCGCGAGAAGGGCATCACCATTCCTGTGATCGCAGGTATCATGCCTGTTACCAGCGGAAGTCAGTTAAAGCGTATTGCACAGATGTCAGGAAGCTATATGCCGGCACGTTTCTTATCATTAGTAGATAAATATGGAGATAACCCGGCAGCTATGAAGCAGGCTGGTATTGCTTATGCTACAGACCAGATCATAGATCTTCTGGCAAATGGCATTAAGGGAATCCACGTATATACCATGAATAAGCCAGATGTGGCTGCACAGATCCAGAGCAATATTTCAGAGTTATTGAAGTAACGTAATGAGTCCAAAAGAAAAACAAGCGGCTGCGTAGCAGACATTTGTTGCCATGCATATCGAGGAGGCGCCAGTGACGCGTCCGCTGATTTTTCTTGGACCATTAACGAAGGTCCAGCCTGCGAATGCAGGCAGTAGAGCACGTAAGTGCGAGGACCTGAGTCTGGCATTTGGTTTGACAGCAGGAGGATATACAGGAAATGGAACTGGCAGATATTAACAGAAGAGAGATTCTGCGTTATCTGGGCTATAAAAACCAGGAAGCAGATGAAAAGGTAAACAGGATCGTGGAAGACTGCCTGGAGCTTTTGTGGAAAAATGTTTCGCCTAAATACCGGGTACGGGAATTTTCACTTACTCTTGGAGAAGATAACATGATCGACGGGGAGGTTTTTCAGACAAAAAGCAAGAACCTTTCTGTTAATTTAAAAGATTGTGAAAAAATACTGGTTTTTGCTGCTACCCTGGGAGTGGGAGCGGATTACCTGATCCAGAAGTACAACCGCCTGGAAATGAGCAGGGCAGTGATCTTACAGGCAGCTTCCGCTGCTATGATCGAGGAATATTGTGACCAGGTATGTGAAGGCCTAAAAAGAGAATATGAAGAAAAGGGCCTTTACCTGCGTCCAAGGTTCAGTCCCGGATATGGGGATTTTTCTCTAAACTGCCAGAGGAATGTTTTAAATGCCCTGGATGCAGGAAAGCACCTGGGGATCAAACTGACAGACAGTTTCCTGATGATGCCTTCCAAATCCGTGACAGCAGCGATCGGAGTGAGCAAAAAGCCCCACCGCTGTGATGTGAAGGGCTGTGAAGCATGTGGCAAGACAGACTGCCTTTACAGACGATGATCGATGAAAAATAAAAGAGGTTCACATATGAATGTTTTAGATGCAATGAAAGAACACCGCCTGTTTTGTGACGGCGGTATGGGAAGCCTGCTTCAGGCGGCAGGCCTTGCAGCTGGAGAATTGCCGGAACGCTGGAATCTTTCCCACCCGGAAGTGATCACAAATGTACACAGAAAATATCTGGCAGCAGGTGCAGATATTATGACTACGAATACCTTTGGCGCCAACCGGTTAAAATTTGACAAGGATGGGGAGCTAAAGGCCATTGTAGAGGCGGCTGTTGCCAATGCAAGAAAAGCAGCAGATGAGGCTGGCAGAGGCTATATAGCCCTGGATCTGGGCCCTACAGGAAAGCTTTTAAAGCCACTGGGGGATCTGCCTTTTGAGGCAGCAGTATCTTTGTATAAAGAAGTAGTTTCTATTGGTGCGGCAGCAGGCGCTAATCTTGTGCTTATCGAGACCATGAGTGACAGCTATGAGTTAAAAGCAGCTGTTTTAGCTGCAAAAGAGGCGGGCATTGATCCAAAAACAGGAGAAAGACTGCCTATTTTTGCTACGGTCATTTATGATGAAAAGGGAAAACTTCTTACAGGCGGTAATGTAGAGTCTACAGTGGCACTGTTAGAAGGTCTTGGCGTAGATGTACTGGGGATCAACTGCGGCCTTGGCCCGGAGCAGATGAAAGATATTCTGGCAGATATCCTGAAAGTTTCCTCTACACCGGTACTGGTAAACCCAAATGCAGGACTTCCAAGAAGTGAAAATGGAAAAACGGTTTATGACGTAGATCCAGAAGATTTTGCTGCTGTTATGGAAGAAATTGTAAAAATGGGTGCTGTGGTAACCGGCGGCTGCTGCGGTACTACCCCAGATCATATCCGGGCTATGGTAGAACTGACAAAGGATATTCCGGTACAGCTGCCGGAAAAGAAGCACCGTACTGTTATTTCTTCTTATTCCCAGGCTGTTGTATTTGATAAGAAGACCATTATTATTGGAGAACGTATTAATCCTACAGGAAAATCCAAGTTTAAACAGGCTTTGCGTGACCATGATCTGGAATACATCCTTCGTGAAGGCGTGACCCAGCAGGATAATGGTGCAGATGTCCTTGATGTTAATGTAGGTCTTCCGGAGATTGATGAGCCTTCTATGATGGAAGATGTAGTAAAAGAACTGCAGGCAGTGATCGATCTTCCATTACAGTTAGATACATCCAGTGCAGAGGCAATGGAGCGGGGACTTCGTGTATACAATGGAAAACCGCTGATCAACTCCGTTAATGGTAAAAAAGAGGTTATGGAGCAGATCTTCCCGCTGGTTGCAAAATACGGTGGAGTAGTTGTAGGGCTTTGTCTGGATGAAGACGGTATCCCTGAAACTGCGCAGGGAAGAATTGCAGTAGGTAAGAAGATCATTGATACAGCTGCCACTTACGGAATTGGGCCGGAAGATATTATTTTAGATGGTCTTTGCATGACTGTAAGTTCTGACAGCCAGGGAGCTATTGTTACTCTTGAAACCCTTAGAAAGATTAGGGACGAACTGGGCGGAAAGTCTGTTTTAGGTGTATCCAATATTTCCTTTGGACTTCCACAGAGAGAGATCATCAACGGCGCTTTCTTTACCATGGCAATGGAAAGCGGTTTAAGTGCTGCTATTATCAACCCCAATTCTGAGGCTATGATGCGGGCTTATTATAGCTTTAATGCATTGATGAACCTGGATCCCCAGTGCAGTGAATATATCAGCATTTACAGTGGCCAGACGGCAGGTCTGGGACAGACTATTGGAAAAGGCGGAAATGGTGCCGGAGGTTTAGGAACAGCCGGAAATGGCGGGGCAGGTGCCGGAAGCCTGGGAAATGCCATTGAAAGAGGCTTAAAGGAAGTGGCAGTAGAAAGCGTGACTGCTCTTTTAAAAGAGAAAGAAGCACTGGATGTGATCAACGAAGAGATCATTCCGGCACTGGACCATGTAGGAAAAGGCTTTGAAAAAGGGACTGTTTTCCTTCCTCAGCTGTTAATGAGCGCAGAAGCGGCTAAAGCAGCTTTTGAAGTGATCAAAAATGCCATGGCAGGAAGCGGGGAAACCCAGGAAAAGAAGGGAACCATTATTCTTGCAACTGTTAAGGGTGATATTCATGACATTGGAAAGAACATTGTAAAAGTTCTTCTGGAAAACTATAGCTACGATGTGATCGATCTTGGAAAAGATGTTCCGCCGGAAACAGTAGTAGAAGAAGCTGTAAGCCGCCATGCGCCATTAGTAGGTTTAAGCGCCTTGATGACCACAACTGTTCCAAGTATGGAAGAAACCATTAAGCAGCTACGTGAAAGCGCACCATGGGTAAAAGTTATGGTAGGCGGGGCAGTACTGACCCAGGAATATGCAGATACCATTGATGCAGATGCTTATTGCAAAGATGCCATGGCATCTGTACACTATGCGGAGACTATCTTCTAACCAGCGACAAACTACCATTTATTACCAGGTGATTTTCCAAAAAAATGTGATAATATAATTTGGTAACAAAAACGCAACAAAATTGTAACAAAATGAAAGCGAGGACAAAATTATGTTATCAGTATCCACAATGGCACTTGCAGCAATGCTCGGCTCCGCATGCGTACCAAACGCAAATCAGGCATGCAATGTAAATACCTGTACATACGATCAGGCAAACTGCATCCAGGCAGAGTGTGCAGCCAATGGCGGACAGGACTTAAACTGCCTGTTAAATGGCCTTGGCGCATGCCTTCCAAATGGCTGCCAGGATGGAAATGTAAGACCAGCTGGCGGATTTGGTCAGGGAAGCTGCAGAAGATAAGCACATTAGATCCTGCAATACGTAATGTTACAAAAGAAGAATAGATAAAAAATATAAGAAACATAGGAAAAGGCCGTCTGTTGAAAATAAAGAGCAGGCGGTCTTTTCGTTTTATAGCAGTTTTTTTGTCTGTGGTTCACTGATAAAGATTTTCCCCTTATTCAAATAAATCATATTTTCTTTTGCCAGTTCCTGTACTGTCCTGTTTACTGTACGTACTGAGCAGCCAAGGTGTGCGGCAATCTCCGGTCTGGTGAAGGGGATGCGGATGGGGTAGACAGATCTGGTTTTTGTATTACCAGTTCCATTGTCATTGTGCATGCTGTCATTTACAGCCTGTGTTGCTTGTTCTTTCAGAAAGACCAGCATGCGGGTGCGGTTGTCGGCAAAAAGGTTCTGGCGCTGGAACTGTGCCTGGACTACTAACTGGGAGATGATCATGCGGCTTCTAAGGAAAAGGGCATGGGGATCTTTTCGTAGCCAGGTCATATATTCTATGGCAGGGATCACCAGGCAGAGGGAATCTTCCAGTGTAGCAAGTGTTACCAGACGGGGCTGTTTTTCAGTGAAAAATTCGTAATCACCAACTATGTCCAGAGCACGTATCTCCGTAAAATGATAAGGTATATTTGCCACATGTTCTTCAACTGCTTCCAGACGGCCTTTTAAAAGGATGTACACATGGGCGCAGCTGTCCCCGGCAGCTACCAGGCGGCTGTCTTTTTTATAAGAGCGCAGCATCAGCACCGTCTGTATATAAGGCGGTGCAAATTTAAAGAAATTTTCTAAAAAGCTTTTTTGTTTTAAGGTAAATGGATAATTAAATTTATTGATATTCAACAAAACTGCCACATGTCCTTTTTTTAATTATGATATCATTTTATAATATAAGTGTCAAAAGGTCTTTTTATAGAGGAATATAAAAAGACTCCGGGAGTACATAAAATAAAAAAAGGAGGAGTTTATTATGGGAACACCACACAATCAGGCGGAAAAAGGTGAGATTGCAAAAAAGGTATTGATGCCGGGGGATCCTCTTCGTGCTAAATTCATTGCAGAGAAATTCCTTACAGATGCGAAGCTGGTCAATGAAGTCCGCGGGGCATATGCGTATACAGGTACTTATAAAGGGGAAAAAGTAACTGTTATGGCAAGCGGAATGGGAATGCCATCTATAGGAATTTATTCCTATGAGTTGTTTTCTGTTTATGATGTAGACCAGATCATCCGTATTGGTTCTGCAGGCGCTTATGTACCGGAATTGAATTTAGGCGATGTAGTGCTGGAAGAAAGTGCATGGAGTGAGTCTACTTTTGCGCATACCCAGAACGGCTACGATAAAGACACAATCTATCCAGATCCGGAATTAAATGCCCATATTTTAGAGGCTGCAAAGCGCAATAACATTACTGTAAAGCTTGTAAAAGTACATTCCAGTGATGTATTTTACACAGAGCCAAATGTAGACGGTTACAAAGAGATCAGCGCAAAACATGGTTGTGCCTGTGTGGAAATGGAAAGCTTTGCTCTGCTCCACAATGCAAATGTGCTTCATAAAAAAGCAACCTGTATGCTGACTATTTCTGATTCCATGCCAAAGAAAGAGCATGCCACAGCAGCAGAACGCCAGACTTCCTTTACAGATATGATGACCGTCGCTTTAGAGGCTTGTCTGGATTAAGATTTTGACGTATAAAATCCTGTAATATTTCATAAAATCCCCATAGGAGTAAGATATGCTCTGACAATTTAAAAATGTTGGGGCAAAAGGGGATCATATAAAATGGAAAAAACTGGAAATAAAGAAAAAATTAAAGAATCTGAAAATGGAAAAATTCTGATCAAAGGTCTTGTGATCGGTTCAACCATGACCTTGCCGGGAGTCAGCGGCGGTTCCATGGCTATGGTTCTGGGGATTTATGACCGTCTTTTAAAACATGTTAGTGAAATAACAAAATATCCAAAAGAAAGTCTCACATTTCTGCTCTGGTTTGCAGCCGGAGCAGGAAGCGGGGCTTTTTTGTTTTCCAGAGGGATCAGCTGGCTTTTAACTACAAGAGCTGAAGGAGTTTTGCGTTTTTTCTTTCTTGGAGCGGTAGCAGGTGGAATTCCCATGATCTTAAAAAGTGCCAGTGTAAGGCATATCAGGGGGAGAGAACTGATATGTATCCTTACAGGAATCTTTACAGCCCTTCTTATTGCTCTGATCCCTCAGGGGATGTTTGCCCCTGAAGCGGAAAATGCCCCTTTAAATATGCTTTTTCAGTTTGCAGGCGGCTTTATCATAGCAGTCGCTTTAGTCCTTCCGGGCATTAGCGCTTCCCAGATGTTATATATGCTGGGAATTTACGAAAGCACATTAAAAGCAGTCGGCAGACTGGCTTTTTTTGCACTTTTTCCCTTAGCTGCTGGCGGGATTCTTGGAACGTTTCTCACAGCCCGTATACTGGAACAGCTGATCAAAAAGCACAGGGAAGCCACATTTTTAATAATATTAGGCTTTATGCTGGCATCATTGCGGTCACTGCTGCCAGGCCGTTTAATACAGGAAAACCTACTGTTTTGCGGCATAGCGCTGGTAGCAGGTTTTGTAAGTCTTTATTTTTTGTCAGCAAAGTGAGCAGTTGAAAAATTGAAAGATATTTTTGCAATAATACGGAAAAAGAGTTGCAACATTCTGGATAAATGGTAAAATAAAAGTAAATTTTCGGGGATAAGTTAACAGCATTAATTTGTAATACAGGAGAAGGAGGGAAATACGTGGAGACTATAAAATCTCTCACAAAGGAGGTGGCAGCAGCCACTGGAAGCAAAAAAGCACAGCTGGTGCTGAAAAATGCACGTATCGTCAATGTATTTACCCAGTCAGTGGAAGAAGGGGATATTGCAATTGAAGAAGGGCGTATTGTGGGGATCGGAACCTATGACGGGGTGATGGAGTCAGACCTGAAAGGGGCTTATGTCTGCCCGGGCTTTTTAGATGGTCATATCCACATAGAAAGTTCTATGACTTCCCCCGGGGAATTTGAACGGGCTGTAGTACCACATGGCACTACGGCTGTGATCACAGATCCCCATGAGATCACAAATGTGGCAGGAGAAGCGGGGATCCGGTTTATGATGCAGTCGGCAAAGAAGCTGAATCTGGATGTATATTTTATGCTTCCTTCCTGTGTGCCGGCCACAGATCTGGATGAATCCGGGGCAGAGCTTCTGGCAGCAGATTTGGAACCATTTTACATAGAAGAAAAGGTTCTGGGACTGGCAGAGGTAATGAATGCTTACGGCGTGACCCATGGGGATAAAGATTGCCTGGAAAAACTGATACAGGCACGTTCTTTAAGGAAAGCCATTGATGGCCATGCGCCGTCTCTTTCTGGGAAAGAGTTAAATGCCTATGTGACTGCCGGGATCCGCTCTGACCATGAATGCTCTGATTTTGAAGAAGCAAGGGAGAAGTTTGCCAGAGGCCAGTGGATCATGATCCGTCAGGGAACAGCGGCAAAGAATCTAAAAGGCCTTATAGGAATGTTTGAAGATCCTTATTATCAGCGGTGCCTTCTGGTCACAGATGATAAGCATCCGGGAGATCTGATCCGTATCGGTCATATTGATGCCATTATAAGAGAAGCTGTTTCCATGGGCGCTGATCCCATCCGGGCGATCCGCATGGGCACTTTAAATACCGCTATGTATTTTGGACTTTCAGATATGGGGGCAGTAGCACCGGGATATCTGGCTGATCTGGCTGTTTTTGATAATCTGAAGGATTTTCATGTAAAACAGGTATACAAAGGCGGAAAACTGGTGGCAGAAAACGGAAAAATGCTCCACCAGAAAGAAAAAGCCACAGACTGGTCTGATGAGATTAAAGAACGTGTATTCCATTCCTTCCACAGAGGTCCTATTACAGTGGAAGAGCTGCAGTTAAAAGAAACCACAGGAACCCATCAACGGGTCATTGACATGGTAGCCCATGAACTGATCACAAAAGAGCGGATCGAAGAGTGGAAAGAACTGCCAGGTGTTGCTCCAGGCGTAGATATAAGCCGCGATATCGTAAAACTGGTTGCCATTGAACGGCATAAAAATACCAGTCATGTGGGACTGGGCTTTTTAGGAAAATATGGCTTAAAGAGAGGAGCCGTAGCCACCAGCATCGGCCATGATTCCCACAATCTTGTCATCGCCGGAGTTACTGACGAAGACATAGTCATTGCCGGCAACCGTGTGATCGAAAATGGAGGGGGACTTGCCATTGCCCTTGATGGAAAAGTATTAGCAGACCTGCCTTTGCCTATTGGCGGACTTATGGCAGATGAACCGGTAGAAGTGGTAGATGAAAAGCTGGAGCATATGAAAAAGATTTCTACGGAACTGGGCATTTCAAAAGATATCGATGCTTTCATGACACTGGCATTTATCAGTCTTCCGGTGATCCCTAAACTGAGGCTGAATACATATGGAATTGTGGATGTGGAGAAGCATCAGGTGGTAAAAGCCAGGTTTGAGTGAGAATAACAATTTAAAAACAGTTTAAATTGATCAAAAAATCAATCGTAAATTTTTGCGATTGATTTTTTTGTGCTTCTTCAGATGATGATAAGGAGGATGCCTTTTTTGTTTATTTCTGTTATACTTGGTATAGTTATTTCGAAAACGATGTACTAGGCATTAAGCTAAGAATATATGAGAGAATAAAAGGGGATATTGGATCATGTATAAAGTGTTGATCGTAGATGATGAGATCATGATACGCCGTGGATTAAGCAAGATCATTCACTGGGAAGAAATAGGATTTGAAATGGCGGGGGCAGTTGGAAATGCGATGGAAGCGCTGGAACTGATCAAAAAGACACCAGTTGATGTCCTTTTAACAGACATCAGCATGCCGGAGATGACAGGACTGGAACTGATCCATCAGGTAAGAAAGATATTGCCGGGGTTAAAGGCAGTGGTGATCAGCGGGTACAGCGAGTTTGATTATGCCAGGGAAGCCATTGAACTGAAAGTGGAAAATTATATCTTAAAGCCCCTGGATCCTAAAAAGATCACAGAAACTTTTCAGAAGATCTGCAAAGAGCTGGATCAGGAACAGCGCAGGGAGCGCAGGGAACAGTACCTTCAGTCAGAGTATGAGGTAAGAAGAGGTGCAGACCCGGAAAAGAAAGGCTGTGATGATGAGTGGCAGACTAAAATGATACAGGTTCTGGAAGAAGGACGGTATAAAGAATTGGATGGATTTGTAGATCAGTGGTTTTTGCAGATGGAAAAAATGGACAGCAGGCAGATAAGGGAATACTGCTATAAATCCCTGCGCAAAGCAGCCATGTATTTTCATATGGATACACCGCCATTATTTAAGATTTATCAGTTATCAGATCAAGACCAGGAAAAATTTTCAAAGATATTAAAAGAAGACATGCAGATGCTGGCGTCTTGCCTGAAAGATAATTCAGAGTCATTTACTATTTTGATCAGCAGCAAGGCGAAAAATTATATTGATGTAAATTACAGCAAAAAAGATCTGTCTTTACGGGAGATTGCTGATAAGCTGAATGTAAGCTATGGTTATCTGTCCACGGCATTTACAAAGACATATGGAGAGAACTTTAAATCCTATCTTGTATCTGTGCGTATGGAAAAAGCCAGGGAATTTTTAATGGAACGGAAATATAAAATTTATGAGATCGCTGATAAGACCGGCTATACCAGTTCACGTTATTTTACAGATGCCTTTAAAAAACGGTTCGGGATCTCGCCGGGAGATTATATCCTTCGGTTAAACGGGGAAAGCGAGGTATGATATGAAGCGGGCAATGACATTAAAAACACGTTTTATCCTTACATCTTACTGCTCAATTGTGATTTCCGTTTTTTTGATCTGCATTGTAAGCTATGTTCTTCTGGGAAATCTGTCCCGGAAATTTGCTATACAGGCCAATCAGGAAGCAGTCCGGCAGAAAAATGAAGATATCAGTGGGAGAGTAAATGGTATTGAGGTAACAATACGGGATATTATTTATAATTCAGAGCTTCAGAAGCTTTTAAATGAGCGTAATATGGAAGAAGGACAGGAAAGTAAAGATGTTTATGGAATGCGCATGGCTGTAAACAGCAGTATTGCCCGCGCTTCCAGTTCTTTATATATGATCGATAATATTGCTGTTTTTGCAAAAGATGGAAGTATGATCGGAAGCCTGTATGAGTTTAATACACTTAAAAAGTCTGCAGAATATAGCTGGTTTGAAAAAATGGACCGTTCAAAAGGAGAAACTGTGTGGCTTAGTGATACGATCCATAAATCCAGGGATAATTACGGCTACCATATGACCATTTCAGCGGTAAAAAAGATCCGTTCAATATCCAGTATGGATGGTTCACGTATGGGCGAAGAATTAGGCTGTGTTTATTTTACGGTGAACCTGGATGGATTACTGAATTTTGAACAGGAATATACAGGCAGTGAAGACAGGAAAATGATGGTTGTCAATGAACGTTACCAGATCATAGGGGGAACGGACGATAAGAAAAACGGGACGACTTTTAAAACACGGTTTTTGAAAAATCCTGTGAATAATATGTATATTATAAATGATGATCAAAAAGAATTATTTACATATGGAAAATTATCACAGAATATGAACTGGTATATTATCTGCATGGTCCCGGAGCAGTCGATCTTAAAGAATTTTTACATGTCCATTCTGATCTGTGCCGTGATATCTGTCCTTTTACTGATCGGTTTTCTTCTGGTTTCCCTGCGTAATGCAGAATCCATCAGCCGCCCGGTACGCCTTTTGGAGAAAAAATGTGAGCTGGTAGCAAAAGGCCGCTTTGATATAAGAAATGAAAACAGCGGTATCCTGGAAATAGACCGGTTATTTACCCGGTTTAAGGATATGGCAGAACAGCTGGATAATCTGATCCATAAGGTATATGAAGCGAAGATCAAAGAACAGAGCCTGATCGCTGAATCACGACAGGCACAGATGCAGGCACTCCAGATGCAGATCAATCCCCATTTTTTATACAACACCCTTGATTCTATCAATTGGATGGCATTGATGGCAGGAAATGAAGAGGTTTCTGAAATGATATTGGCTTTAGGCCAGCTGTTCCGCAGCAATATGAATACATCCGGTATTTATGCAAAGGTGAGCAATGCGGTTGAAAATGTAAGACTCTATATGTATTTGCAGCAGGTCCGTTTTGAAGAAGGACTGGAATATCAGATTGAAGTAGAGGATGATGTAAAGGATGCCATGATCTTAAAAAATCTGATCCAGCCATTAGTAGAAAACTCTATTAAGCATGGTATCGAGCCCTGGAATATAAAAGGTTCTGTCCATATATCCATTAAAAGATCAGGAGACCTGATCAGTCTGGCTGTCCAGGATAACGGACATGGGATCGCAAAAGAGCAGCTGGATCATCTAAGGCAGCAGTGGAAAGATATTGATAAAGAAGAGGAAGAAGGTAATACAGGAAAGGGGAGCGTGGGACTTCGTAACATTATGCGCAGGCTGTGGTTGTGTTATGGAAGCAAGGCCTCTTTTGTTATAAGCAGCAGTAAAGAAAAAGGTACAAGTACACTTATAAATTTCCCATTAGAATATCAGATTGTTCAGATAAATGAAGATACAATGAAAAAATCTGACTAAAATGAAAACTTTTCACATTGTCCTTTTGTATAAAACTTGTAATAATATACACACGATGAACGTAAAGTGGCAACATAAGTCACAAACAAGAAAATTTCAGGAGGACAATACGTATGAAAAAAACAGTTGCTTTTCTCATGTGCCTTTCAGCAGCAGGTCTGCTTGCAGGATGCGGAGCAAAAACCGAGGCTACTACAGCTGCAGCAGATACCACAGGAGCTGCTTCTACAGAAACCAAGGCAGAGGCAAAGGGTGATCCTGTAGTGATCAATTATTATGACTGGGATATCCCGGATCAGAAATTCATTGATGATTTCAATGCTGCAAATCCTGATATCCAGGTAGTAGCACACAGCATTCCTGCTAATGGTGAGCGTCTTACAAAGTTAGACATCCTGGCAATGAGCGGCGGCGATATGGACGTAATGCCTATTTCTGACGGTGATCAGTTTACCCGTTTTGAATCCGGTATGCTGGCTCCACTGGATGATTTTATTGCAAAAGACGGCGTAGATATGGACAAGTCTTTTGGAAAATATGCAATCTGGGGACAGTATGACGGTAAATATTACGGAATCCCATTCCGTGCAACACAGAGCGTTGTTTATTACAACAAAGACATGTTTGACAAGGCCGGAGTTGAGTATCCAAAGGATGACTGGACATTAGACGAATATATCGAAACAGCACGTAAAATGGCTGAATGGGGAAAAGATCAGGGAATCTACGGAACCTATACCCATACTTATGCAAATGAGTGGGCAACCATTGCAGCACAGAAGGGCCAGTGGTATACAGAAGACGGTAAATGTAACATTAAGGATCCAGCATGGCAGAAAGCACTGGAAACACGTAAGATGTTAGACGATGAAGGAATCCAGATGCCTTACGGACAGATCGTAGCAGCAAAGGCAGCTATCAACAGCTCCTTCTTAGGCGGAAAAGAAGCAATGGTAACAGCAGGAAGCTGGCTGGTAAGAGATATGAAGAACAAAGAAAAGTTCCCATTTGATTTCCAGGTAGGTGTTGCTTATATGCCAAGATTTGATGAATCCGTAGAAGGACTGCGCAGCAACTATTCATGTTCTGTACTGGGTATTCCGGAGAATTCAAAGCATAAAGAAGAAGCATGGCGCTTTATCCGTTACTATGTAGAAAATGCATCCAATTACATTGCAGCTTCAGGAAATCTTCCTACTTATCTGCCAGCATACAATGATGATATGGTAAATATCTACTGCGAAGGTTCAGGACTTGATGTTTCCTACGCAAAGAAGTTCTTTGATCCGGCTGTACAGCTTACAACCAACAAGATCATTGGCAATAAGGGTGCTGAATATATGCAGATCGGCAAAGAAGAGATCGAACAGTATTTTAATGGTGAGAAATCCCTGGAAGATACTTTAGACAGTATTGAAAGCCGTGTAAACGAGGCACTTGGTAAATAAAGAAAGTCAGTTGCCAAATGTCTATACGCACTTGCGTGCAGCCACGTAGTTCGTATAGCCGCTTGGCAACGCTTTTATCTTAAATATTTAAAGAGAGGAAGCTGAAAACGGCTATGAAATCGAGACACAAGCTGAACAGGATGGAGTTGAGAGAGGAGAGAGCTGCTTACGGCTTCCTCTTTCTCAGCTTGATTGGAACAACTGTTTTTATTTTAGTACCGATCCTGATGTCCATGTTTTTGGGATTTACTGCCTGGAATCCGATGAAAGGACTGGCAGGTGTAGAATTTACAGGACTTGAAAATTTTCAAAACATATTAAAGGATGACAGAGTATTATCTGCAATACGCAATAACCTGATATATTCATTTTCTTATGTACCTTTGACCATTTCAATCGCTCTGGTCATGGCATCTCTTCTGAACAAATTTGTGTTCTGTAAGATACCGATCCGTATGATGACCTTTATGCCTTATATTTCTTCCCTGGTTTCCGTAGCAACTGTATGGATGGTGCTGCTGTATCCAGACAAAGGACCGGTAAACTCAATTTTAACCAATGTATTCCACATTGCAAATCCACCCCAGTGGTTTATCAGTTCAAAATGGGCCCTTAAGGGTATTATCATGATGTCTGTATGGCATGATGTAGGTTATTACTGCATTATCCTTCTTGCAAACATGCAGGGACTTTCCGCAGAAGTTTACGAGTCTGCGGCAGTAGACGGAGCTAATAATATCCAGACATTTTTCCGGATAACCATTCCTATGATGGCATCCAGCATTTTCTTCTGTATCACACTGGCAACTATCAACTCTTTTAAGATCTTTGACCAGGTAAATATCATTACAGAGGGTGGACCGGGATTTTCTACTACGGTTCTGGTACAGGCCATTTACTATTATGCATTTAAGGAATATAAGATCGGTTATGCAGCAGCAGTAGCTATTGTGCTGTTTGTGATCATATTTATCTTTTCTACCGTGCTTCAGAAGCTGGAAGAAAAATTCACATACTAGGAGGCTGTATCATGGGATATCAGAGAAAACGTCTGGTAATACGTATCATTACCACGATCATTGTAGGGATATTTGCCCTTATGTTTATATTTCCATTTTTATGGATGCTTTCCACCTCCTTTAAGTATGAAATTGATGTAATGGAATTTCCAGTGCATCTGATCCCGCAAAGGTGGAATTTTCAAAATTATGTAACTGTATTTACAAAAAGTGACTTCCCTGGATATTACTTAAATTCTATTAAAGTAACTTTCCTTACGATCATTGGAGAGCTGTGTATCACCACTATGGCAGCATATGCCTTTGCCAGATTAAAATTCAGGGGAAAGAAAATTTTATTTATGGTGTATCTGTCAACTATGATGGTACCGGGACAGGTTTTGCTGCTTCCAAAGTATATTTATTTTCAAAGCATGCACATTACCAATACCCATCTGGCATTGATCCTTCCAGGTCTGTTTTCAGTATTTGGGGTATTGTTAATGCGTCAGGTATTTATGCAGATCCCCTTTGAGTATACAGAGGCGGCTTATCTGGATGGAGCTTCCCATCCAGCAATTTTCTTAAAGCTGATTTTGCCTCTGGCAAAGCCAGGACTTATGACAGCACTGCTTCTGGCATTTAGCTGGAGCTGGAATGATTATATTAATCCGTTAGTATTCTTATCTAATGATAAGTTGTTTACACTTACAGTTGGTCTTCAGCGTTTTCAGGAAGATGCATCTACAAACTATGCACTGATCATGGCGGGAGCTACTGTTTCATTGATCCCACTGATCATTTTGTTCCTGTTTACACAGAAATATTTTATTGAAAGCTTTGCTTCAGCCGGAGTAAAGGGCTAAGAGAGGAGAATAGTCTATGGAAAAAGTACGTTTTGGTGTGATCGGTATTGGCAATATGGGAACCAGTCATTCTGGCTGGTTGGTTGGAAACCGGATCGAAGGGGCCGAGCTTACAGCTGTTTGCGATATTGATGAAAAAAGAAGAGAATGGGCAAAGGAAAATCTTCCCGGGACAGTAACTGTTTATGATGACTACAAAAAGCTTTTAGACAGTGGAAAAATAGATGCGGTGATCATTGCTGTGCCTCATTATTTACATCCGGAAATAGCGATTGAAGCATTAAAGAGAAATATTCATACAATGGTGGAGAAACCGGCGGGAGTTTATGTATCCCAGATCCGTAAGATGAATGAGGAAGCAGAAAAACACCCGGATGTTAAATTTGCCATGATGTTTAATCAGAGGACCAATCCTTTATATCAGAAGGTAAAAGAGATCCTGGATGCAGGAACCATTGGAAATCTGCGCCGTGTCAGCTGGATCATAACAAGCTGGTGGAGAACACAGAAATACTATGATTCCAGTGCATGGCGTGCTACCTGGGCCGGCGAAGGCGGTGGTGTTCTGGTAAACCAGGCGCCTCATCAGCTGGATCTTTTACAGTGGCTGTGTGGAATGCCATCTCTTATGGAAGCCCATTTAAAATATGGTTCTCACCGCAATATTACAGTAGAAGATGATGTAACTGCTTATTTTGAATATCCAAACGGTGCAACAGGTACTTTTATCACCTGTACTCATGATGCACTGGGAACAGACCGTCTGGAGATCCATGGAGATAACGGAAAAATCATTATTACAGACAGTAAGTCCGTTGTTGTTAAGAAAATGGATAAGCCGGAAGATGTATGGAATCATGAACTGGATTTCAGACAGATGCTGGCACTGGTAAAAGGCCAGACACAGCAGAAGCTGTATACAGAAGAAACTTTTGAATGCCCGGAAAACTGGGATCAGCAGCATATTGATGTTCTTATTAACTTTACTAATGCAATTGCAAAGGGAGAACAGCTGATCGCTCCGGGAGCAGAAGGAATCAAGGCAGTTGAGATTGCCAATTCTATGTTTTTATCTGACTGGTTAGGCCATTCAGTGACTCTTCCTGTGGATGATGATCTTTTCTATGAAAAACTTCAGGAAAAGGTGAAGGAGGAGAAAGAAAACAAATGAGAACAGTGATCATTGGCCTGGGAACCGTATCAAGGACCCATAGAAAAGCTTTGGCTTTGATGGATGACGTAGAGCTGGTCGCAGTAGCAGATGTAAAGCCAGAGAAAAAAGAAGAACTGCCGGAAGGTGTCCATTTCTACGAAGATTATAAAGAAATGCTGGACAAAGAAAAGCCGGATGCAGCTCATATCTGCCTTCCACATTATCTTCATCTGGAAGCAGCTACAGAGTGTGCAAAGAGAGGGATAAATATTCTTTGTGAAAAGCCAAGCAATATGAATGGAGAGCAGCTTCGCCAGATGCAGAAACTGGAAGACCAGTATCAGGTTAAACTGGCTATCTGTTTCCAGAACCGTTTAAATCCTACTTTTGTAAAGCTGCAGGAAATGATCGGTTCAGGTGAATATGGAAAGCTTTTAGGAATCAAAGCTGTGGCGATCTGGTCCCGTGATATGAATTATTATCAGGCGTCACCGTGGAGAGCAAGTATGGCACAGGCCGGCGGCGGATGCATGATCAATCAGGCGATCCATACCCTGGATCAGATGCAGCTTCTTGGAGGACCGATCAAAAATATTACAGGTCAGATTTCCAATCTGCTTCACCATGAGATCGAAGTTGAAGATACAGCAGTTGCCCATATTGAATTTGAAAATGGTGTTGCGGGTACATTTTTCGGAACCGTTACTTATGTAAAGAATTCAAGTATCGAACTTCAGGCAGTTTGCGAAAAAGGCAGCTTTACAATCAAGGATTATGGTCTGTGGTATGGACCCAAGGAAAATGAGAATGAAAAAACACTGCTCATTAAAGATAAACGTCTCCCAGGAGAGAAAACCTATTACGGAAGCGGTCATGTAGACCTGATCCGCCGGTTTTATGATATGCTGGAAGGGAAAACAGACCAGTATTTCAGCGTAAAGGATGATAAAGTAATTCTTTTAATAGAAGGAATCCGTAAGTCCTCTCTTGAGAGCAGGATCGTAGAATGGAAGGAGCTTGATAAAAATGAGTGAAGCAAAGAAAGGATCACCTAAGATCGCGTTAAACATGTCTATGGTCAAGACCATTATGTGGGATAAGGGACCGGATTATACCTTTGAGAGAGTGAAAGCAGCAGGACTTTCTTATTTTGAACTGTCACAGGTAGATATGACAGATGAATATATCGATCAGGTTCTGGAAGCATCTGCAAAACATGGTGTGACTGTAATGTCTACCAGTTTAAACTATAAGCCTTTATTTGGACCAAATGCCAAGGGCTTTGACGTTGAGAAAGATATGGACCGTATTATTGCAGCCAATAAACGTCTGGGAGTTACATATGTAAGAGACTCACTGATCCCATCTATCTGTATCCATAATGAAGAGGGATATTACAAGGCTGCAGAGGATTTAAACCGCTATGGAAAGATCTTAAAGGAAAATGGACTGAAGCTGTATTATCACAACCATCATTTTGAATTTGAAAAATATCATGGAAAAACAGGTTTTGAACTGCTGGTAGAAAATACAGATCCGGAACTGGTTGGCTTTGAGATCGATGTACACTGGATCCAGAGAGCAGGACAGGATCCTGTAAAATGGATCAAACGTTTAGCTGGCAGAGAAGATATGGTACATCTGAAAGATTACCGTATTTATTTCCCAGATGGACAGCCAACTCCTGAGATCTTCCACAAGGAGCAGTGTATCCAGTTTGCTGAGATTGGAGAAGGAAATCTGGATATGAAGGCTATCATTGAAGCTTCTGTAGAAGGTGGAGCTATTTATCTGCCTATTGAGCAGGATCAGACCTATGGAAAAGATCCATTTGACTGTATCAGGACCAGCGTAAAAAATATCTGCGATATGGGATTTGAAAAATATCTGTAAGTCTGGGAGGAATAATACATGGATAAGATAGTCCTTTCCGGCTTTGCAGATGAGATTTCTTCTTCTCTTGACAGACAGATACAGGTGTTAAAAAAATTAGGGATTTCCCACATGGAGATCCGGGGTGTGGAAAAGAAGGGAATCGACACATACACCACAGAAGAAGTAAAAGAGATCAAGGGTAAGCTGGATGATCAGGGGATCGCCATTTCTTCTCTGGCATCACCCATAGGAAAGATCAATATTAAAGATGATTTTACACCTCATCTGGAACATTTTAAACATGTGGCTGAACTGGCCCATGTATTAAATACCAGATATATCCGGATGTTCAGCTTTTTTATGCCTGAGGGTGAAGAACCAGACGGATATAAAGAAACCGTATTTGAACAGCTGGACCAGCTGATACGCGTGGGTAAGGAGCAGGATGTGATCCTGCTGCATGAAAATGAGAAGGATATTTATGGGGACAGCATTATACGCTGTGAAAAGCTTATGAAGGAGTTTTATGGCGATCATTTTAAGGCAGTATTTGATTTTGCCAACTTTATTCAGTGCGGACAGGATCCATGGGATGCATACAGCGTAATGAAACCATATATTGAATATATCCATGTGAAAGATGCCAGAAAGGCTGATGGTGTGATCGTTCCGGCAGGAAAGGGAGATGGAAACATCCAGGAAATCCTGAAAGATCTGTTTGAACACGGATATAAAGGATTTATTTCCCTGGAACCTCACCTTACTGAATTTGACGGTTTGAAAAATCTGGAAAGAGATGGCGAAAGCTTAAAGGGCATGCAGCAGATGGATGGGGCAGAGGCCTTCACCGTTGCCTGCGAAGCTTTAAGAAAGATCCTTAAAAATCTGGGTCAGGATGTATAAGAAACACAGATTTTTAAATCTTCTTCTTTACATTTAATCCTACTTTCCAATAATAAATAATAAGCAAAATACTGCATAATACCCATCCTAAAGGATATCCAAGGGCAGTAGCGGTAATATTATTGAAGTATTTTGAAATAAAGTAAAGATAGATCTGACGGAAGACAATAAAGCTTCCCATCATAATGACCATAGGGGTGACGGAATTTCCGGCGCCCCTTAATGCGTTTGCAAAAATCTGGTTAAAACTGATCGCCAGATAGAATGGCATCATTAAACGGATAAAATGAACGCCGTAAGAGAGTACATCTGGGTCATTGTTGAAAAGAGATGCCAGAAGTGGGGCGAAAATGATCACAGGAGCCATAAGGATGAGAGCAGTGGCAATAGAAAGAAGAAGAGCAACGTTTGTTCCTTTTCTGGCCCGTTTCATGTTGTCAGCCCCCAGGTTCTGTCCTACAAAGGTGGTGACTGCCAGACCGATACTCTGGATCGGCAGCAGACAGAACTTGTCCAGTTTCCCATAAGTGGTCCAGCCTGCCATGCAGGAAGAACCAAAATGGTTGATATAAGACTGTACAAATACATTGGAAAAAGAGGTGACGGCGATCTGAAGGCCCGCAGGAAAGCCAATGCGAAAGATAGACATGGCAGTTCCTTTGTGGATATGCAGGTCTTTCCATATCAGATGGTATGAGCTTTTTTCCCGAGTAAGGATCGCAAGTACCAGCACAGCGGAGATCCACTGTGAAAGGATGGTAGCGTAGGCAACGCCTTCCACACCTGCATGGAAAACAATCACAAACAGCAGGTCAAAAAAGATATTGCCAAGAGCGCAGATTATAAGTATGTATAAAGGACGTCTGGAATCTCCTACAGCCCGCAGGATACCAGACCCCATATTGTAGAGCATCAAACCTGATACGCCTGCAAAATAAATGCGCAGATACTGGGATGCTTCCGGGAGTACATCATCAGGAGTATCCATTAATTGAAGGAATACAGGAGATAAGACCAGTCCTGCAATGGTAAAGATCACGGATAATACAATGGTCAATGCGATCGTAGTATGTACGGCACGGTGAAGAGATCTATTATTTCCAGCTCCAAAGCTGTGGGCGATCACTACACCCGCACCAGTAGAAAGTCCGGTAAAGAAACCGATAATGGTATTGATGATACAGTCTGTAGAACCAACAGCTGCCAGAGCAGTCTTACTGACAAAATTTCCCACAACAATACTGTCAACAGTATTATAAAACTGCTGGAACAGGTTGCCCACAAAGAGTGGAAGGGCAAACATAACAAGAAGCCTGGTGATATTGCCTTCAGTCATTTTCTGGCTTTTCGATGATGTAGTGGAAGACATGGTAAAGTAATTCCTTTCTGATTTAATGTCCTCTCGGAGTCTTTCATGCCCCTGCTTTTGTGGCCGATTTTTCGCCAGTCGCACCCGAATTTCATCACCGTACGCATCAGAAATTTGGGTACAACTGACAAAAATCTTCTCACAAAATCAGGCACAGAAAGATTCCGAGAGAACATTTTATTCTGGCGGTGTATGCTCACGCCCCCGGGGCTTGCGCGCTTTACTGCCTGGTGACGTAGCCGCTTGTTTTTCCCTACACTCATTATATATCATATTTTTCTATAAATAAATCAGTTCTGGAAAAATCTTTATTTCTATGCTATGATTACCCCGATATGATTTTGAACAAAAAGGGTTAGATAAAAGAAAGGTGTGATCATCATGTATAAATGCTGTATATTTGACCTGGATGGAACGCTGGTGAATTCTATTTATGCCTTAAAGAGGTCTGTAGATCTGACATTGGGGCATTTTGGACTGGGACCGGTCTCTATAAAAGATACGAAACAGTTTGTAGGGGATGGTTATAAAAAGCTGGTGGAACGTTCGCTGATAGCATATGGGGATAAAGAACTGACCCATTATAAGGAAGCGCTGGATGTATATAACGAGGTTTTTAAAGACTGCTGTCTTTATAAAGTACAAGCTTATGAGGGCATTCCTGAACTTCTGGACTTTTTAAAGGAACATAAGATCTTAGCGACAGTTCTTTCAAATAAGCCACACCAGAGAACTCTTGATAATGTATCCTATGTTTTTGGAGATAATACGTTTGATAAGGTATACGGAGAAAGAGAAGCGCAGGGCATCAAAAAAAAGCCTGCACCTGACGGTGTAGTGGCTTTGATAAAGGAGCTGGGACTTAAAAAAGAGGAGTGTCTGTATCTGGGAGATACCAACACAGATATGAAAACAGGGCAGGCAGCGCAGGTAGATACAGTAGGTGTGACCTGGGGATTTCGGCCGAGAGAAGAGCTGGAGGCATTTACACCAAAGCTTGTGGCAGATTCTCCCTTCCAGGTGATTGATTATATAAAGGCAGTGAATCATATTGAATAAATTAAAACAGAACCGATCATATAAGAAAAAATGTAGTTTAAGAATACGTATCGTGAGTATTTTTCTCGCAATATGTCTTATGCTTCTTTCTGGGTGCAGCATTTCTGGTGCGGCTAATTATGTTCCCTCAGTTTCATCGGATGAAAAGGATAGCCGTCCTCTGGTAGTGACCACTATTTTCCCATACTATGATTTTGTCCGCCAGATCGCCGGGAACAGGGTAAGACTTAAAATGGTAGTTCCTGCAGGAATGGACAGCCATTCCTTTGAGCCGACGCCTGCAGATATGATCACCATGCAGCAGGCAGACCTGATGGTGTGCAATGGTGGTGAGATGGAGCAGTGGGTAGAAAAAGTAACTGCTTCCCTGGATACAGAAAACATGAAGATCCTGACTATGATGGATTATGTGGATGTACTGGAAGAAGAGACCGTAGAAGGCATGGAAGATACAGAACATTCCCATGAAGATCATGATCATGCCCATGGACAGTCAGAAGAAGATCATATCCATGACTATGATGAGGAAAAAACTCACGAGGATTTATCTCAGATAACTTTCAATGATCACGATGGACATGAAATGGACATTGAATATGATGAACATATCTGGACATCACCTGCCAATGCAATGAAGTTAGTAGAAGTGATCACAGAAATATTAAAAGAGGTATCCCCGGAGAATGCCCCCTATTTTGAAGAAAATAAAAACAGCTATGAAAAAGAACTGAAGGAACTGGATGATGAGTTTAAGGACATTGTTTCTAATGGCCGTCATCGTATGATCGTGGTAGCGGACAAATTTCCTTTCCGGTATTTTGCCCAGGAATATGGTTTGTCCTACAGGGCTGCATTTTCCGGCTGCAGTACGGATACAGAGCCAAGTGCAAAGACCATTGCCTATCTTATTGACCGTATAAGGGAAAAACAGATCCAGGCAGTATTTTATCTGGAACTGTCCAGTCACCGCACCGCAGATATCATCAGTGAAGAAACCGGAGCAAAACCACTTCTTCTTCATTCCTGTCATAATGTAACAAGGCGGCAGTTTGATGAAGGGGTCACTTATCTGCAGCTGATGAAGCAGAATGCAAAAAATCTGCGGGAAGCGCTTTTATAGGAGGAATGATCAAAAATGGAACCATTGATCAAATGTGAGCATGTTGATCTTGGATATGAGAATCAGGATGCGGTTATAAATGTAAACATGGAAGTCTGCTCTGGAGATTATCTGTGCATTGTAGGTGAAAATGGATCTGGTAAGAGTACCCTGATCAAAGGCTTACTGGGACTTTTAAAGCCATCAGGCGGCAAACTGACTGTAGCAGAAGGGCTGAAAACAACGGGGATCGGTTATCTGCCCCAGCAGACAGCAGCCCAGAAAGATTTTCCGGCTTCTGTAAGAGAAGTAGTTTTAAGCGGCTGTTTAAGCAGAAGAGGAAGGCGTCCCTTCTATTCAAAAACAGAAAAAGATATTGCAGTTGCCAATATGGAAAAACTGGGTATTACCCAGCTGGCCGGCCAGTGCTACAGAGAATTGTCCGGCGGACAGCAGCAGAGAGTGCTGATCGCCAGAGCACTTTGCGCTACCAGGGAGCTTCTTATTTTAGATGAGCCTATTACCGGATTAGATCCAATGGCGATCCAGGATTTTTATTCTATGATCCGGAAGCTGAACAGGGAAGACAAAGTAGCCATTATCATGGTCTCCCATGACCTGAGAAATGCAGTAGAGGAAGCAAATAAGATCCTGCATCTTCAGAAACAGGTACTTTTCTACGGCCCGGCCCATGATTATATGAACAGTAAGGCAGCAGGTCATTTCTTCCATGAAAAGGAACAGGGAGAGTGCCTTCCTACAGCTGCATGCCATATGGCAAAAAATGGGGATGGTCTGGAAAATAACGAGCAGAAATGCTCCTGCGGTCATACCCACGCACATAGTCACCAGAAGATAGAAGGAGGAAATACCCATGAACGTGCTTAGTGAAATGCTGTCTTATCCATTTATGGTTCGGGCATTATTCGGCGGTATGCTTGTATCCTTGTGCGCCTCTCTTTTAGGCGTAAGCCTGGTGTTAAAGCGTTATTCTATGATCGGTGACGGACTTTCACATGTATCCTTTGGAGCGCTTTCTATTGCCCTGGCTATGGGGTGGTCGCCTTTAAAGGTATCCATTCCGGTGGTTGTGCTGGCTGCCTTTTTCCTGCTTCGAATTACAGAAAACAGCCGGATCAAAAGTGATGCCGCCATTGCTATGATCTCTGCCAGTTCCCTGGCTATCGGTATTATTGTGACATCCTTAACAACAGGAATGACCACAGATGTAAGCAGCTATATGTTTGGAAGTATTTTAGCAATGACAAAAGAAGATGTGATGCTGTCAGCAGTGCTGTGCATCATTGTGCTGGGACTGTTTGTGCTCTGCTACAACCAGGTATTTGCAGTTACCTTTGATGAAAACTTTGCAAAAGCTACAGGAGTCAATGTAAGTGCCTACAATATGCTTATTTCCGTACTTACAGCTGTTACTATTGTACTGGGCATGCGTATGATGGGAGCCATGCTGATCTCCAGCCTTGTGATTTTCCCGTGCCTTACTTCCATGCGTGTGTTTAAAAGCTTTACCAGCGTGGTGGTATCTTCAGGAATCCTTTCACTGGTATGCTTTTTGCTGGGGATGATGGCTTCTTATCAGTTTTCCATGCCGGCAGGTGCCAGCGTAGTGGTGGTAAATCTCATCGCCTTTGGTCTGTTTTCCATGTGGCAAGTGTTAGGCAAGAAACGGTAAAAAGCGTAAAAATGGTTTGGGATCAACATGAAAACAGGAGTTAATGAGAAAGCTGGGCACTTTACTTGACATTAAGGAAAGGTTGTGCCACAATACTTAATTGACAGATTGAAACACAGGGGCATCAAAGCCCCATTGCCAAAGGCACGTAACGACTGGCTTTCATTTATGGTGATGCTGCCGTCAGGCAACAAGTCCGTTTTGAAAGCATTCAATGAAGAAAGAAGGAACATACGATGACAAAAATCGATATTATTTCCGGTTTCCTTGGAGCTGGAAAAACTACTTTTATTAAGAAACTTTTACAGGAGGCTATTTCTGGTGAACAGGTAGTCCTCATTGAAAATGAATTTGGTGAGATCGGTATTGACGGCGGATTTTTAAAGGATTCCGGCATTGAGATCCGTGAAATGAACTCCGGCTGCATCTGCTGCTCATTAGTAGGTGATTTCGGAAAGTCTTTATCTGAAGTACTGACTAAGTACAAGCCAGACCGTATCATTATCGAGCCATCAGGTGTTGGCAAGCTTTCTGATGTTATGAAGGCTGTTATTGATGTATCTGCAGATATGGATGTTGCATTAAACAGTGCTGTTACCATTGTAGACGCTGCAAAGTGCAAAATGTATATGAAGAACTTCGGTGAATTCTTTAACAATCAGATTGAGAATGCGGGAACTGTTGTACTCAGCCGTACAGATATCACAGATACTGCAAAGATCCAGAAGGATGTTGAGATGATCCGTGAGAAGAATCCAAAGGCTGCTATTGTTACTACTCCATTAGCAGAACTGGGCGGAAGCCAGCTTCTTGAGATTATCGAGAAGAGAGATACTATGTTAGATGATCTGTTAGAGGAAGTAAGAGAGAGCCATCATCATCATGACGATGATGAGTGCTGCTGCGGTCACGACCATGATCATGAACACCATCACCATGACCATGATGAGGACGAAGAGCATGAACATCACCATCATGACCACGATGATGAGTGCTGTTGCCATGACCACGATCATGAGCACCATCACCATGACCATGATGAGGACGGGGATCATGAACATCACCATCATGACCATGACGATGAGTGTTGCTGCGGCCATGACCATGATCACGAGCATCATCATCACCATCATGCAGACGAAGTATTTACCAGCTGGGGAATGGAGACCATTGTTCCTGTAACAAAGGATCAGCTGGAAGATATCTTAAAACGTCTGGCAGAGACTAAGGAATTTGGTGATGTTTTAAGAGCAAAGGGAATGCTTCCTACAGAGAATCCTGGTGAATGGCTGTATTTTGACCTGGTACCAGAGCAGTATGAGATCCGTGATGGAAAGCCGGATTATACAGGTAAGGTCTGCGTCATCGGTGCAAGCCTGAAGGAAGAGGAATTAAACAAAGTATTCGGAAGAGGCTAATGAGGTTTTAGAATGGGAAATAACGAGATAGATGAAGATGTAATGCCTGTTTTTCTGATCAATGGTTTTCTGGAAGCCGGAAAAACCCAGTTCCTGGAATTTACCATGGATCAGGAATACTTCCAGACAGAGGGAAAAACACTTCTGATCGTCTGCGAAGAAGGGGATACAGAATATGATGAAAAGAAGTTAAAAAAGCATCAGACTGCAGTTGTATATGTAGATGAACTTTCCAAGCTGACTCCAGCTTACTTAAATGAGCTGGAAGTGATCTACCGTCCGGAGCGTGTCCTTTTAGAGTGGAATGGCATGTGGAATCAGGATGAGCTGACATTGCCGGATGACTGGAACATTTACCAGCAGATCACCATTATCGATGGTTCTACCTTTGATCTGTACATCCAGAATATGAAGCCGCTCCTTGGTGCAATGCTTCGTAATTCTGAACTGGTCATTGTAAACCGCTGTGACGGCATTGCAGATGAGAAGCTGACTTCTTACCGCCGTACCATCCGTGCCATGAGCCGCGAAAGCGAGATTGTTCTGGAAGACAAGAATGGCGAGATCGAGCAGGCAACTCTGGAAGAAGACCTTCCATACGATATTAATGCAGATGTGATCCAGATCAAACCAGCAGATTACGGCATCTGGTACATCGACTGTATGGATCAGCCAGAGCGTTACAAAGGAAAAACCGTTGAATTTACCGCAATGGTATTAAAGAGCCCTAAGTTCCCTAAGGGACAGTTTGTTCCAGGACGTATGGCTATGACCTGTTGTGAGGCAGATATGACATTCTTAGGTTTTATGTGCAAATGGAAAGACGCAGAAAAGTACAAGACCAAAGAATGGGTAAAGGTACGTGCCAAAGTTGGCGTAGAATACCAGAGAGATTATCACGGCGAAGGTCCCGTCCTTTATGCTGAAAATGTGGAAAAAGCTGCTGAGATCAAGGATATCGTGCAGTTTTAACTGACGTTTTTGTGAAAATGCTATTTTCAGGAAGTGTAAGGAAGAACAGTTGTGTAAGTTCTTACATTGACACAAAAAGAAAACTCTGATATAGTTATTGTTCGTACGAAAGTGAGAGGATGAAAGGCCTGCATGTGCGTGCCTGTTTCACCTCTCATTTTCTTGCTATTGCATATTAAAAACATATGGTAACTTCGATTGCACTAAGTTCGTGAAATACCTCACTAAGTGCAACGAAGTGCTTTCGCACGTAAGCGTTCTGGAAGACGAACGCTAAGTGCTCAATGCAGAAATATGGGCCGTTTTCAACATGTCGATTGTCCACATCCTGAGTGCAGATGTACGAATGTGGCGGATGTAATCCGACACAGGCGAACATGTGCAAATCGAAGGTCAGTGGACAATGACATGTTGAAAAATTAAGGCCCATATTTCTGCGGAACTTAAAGAAGATATGGAAAAGAATAGAAATGAGGATATTTACAATTAATGGATGTTACAAAATTTGAAGAATTACAGTTAGATGACCGTATTATAAGAGCCATTACAGAAATGGGCTTTGAAGAAGCTTCCCCTATCCAGGCTCAGGCAATCCCTGTTGTATTAGAAGGCAGAGATATGATCGGTCAGGCTCAGACGGGAACAGGAAAGACAGCTGCTTTCGGACTTCCTCTGTTGCAGAAGGTTGACCCGAAGGTAAAGAAGCTTCAGGCCGTTGTCCTTCTCCCAACCAGAGAACTTGCGATCCAGGTTGCTGAGGAACTACGCCGTTTTGCCAAATTCATGCACGGCATCAAGGTCCTGCCTGTATACGGCGGCCAGGACATTGTACGCCAGATCCGCGCCTTAAAAGACGGCACCCAGATCGTAGTAGGTACTCCGGGACGTGTTATGGACCATATGCGCCGTAAAACCGTAAAAATGGACCATGTACATACTGTTGTATTAGACGAAGCAGACGAAATGTTAAACATGGGCTTTTTAGAGGATATGGAAACCATCTTAAGCCAGCTGCCGGAAGAACGCCAGACACTGATGTTCTCCGCAACCATGCCTCAGGCCATTGCAGACATTGCAAAGAAATTCCAGAAAGACCCGGTAACCGTCCGCGTGATCAAAAAAGAGCTGACTGTGCCGAAAGTGACCCAGTATTACTATGAAGTAAAGCCAAAAAACAAAGTAGAGGTTATGTGCCGTCTGTTAGACATGTACTCTCCAAAGCTGTCTATTGTATTCTGCAACACCAAGCGCCAGGTAGATGAACTGGTCCAGGCTCTTCAAGGAAGAGGTTATTTTGCAGAAGGTCTTCATGGTGATTTAAAACAGGTGCAGCGTGACCGTGTAATGGAAAGCTTCAGAAACGGACGCACCGATATCCTGATCGCTACAGATGTGGCAGCAAGAGGTATTGATGTAGGAAATGTAGAAGCAGTATTTAACTACGATATCCCACAGGATGATGAATATTATGTACACCGTATTGGACGTACAGGAAGAGCGGGAAGAGAAGGAAAGGCATTCAGCCTGGTAGTTGGAAAGGAAGTTTACAAGCTCCGTGATATCCAGCGTTACTGCAAGACCAAGATCATTCCACAGGCGATCCCATCCTTAAATGATATCACCGAGATCAAGGCAGACAAGATCTTAGACCAGGTTCAGGACATTTTAAATGATACAGATCTGACAAAGATCGTAAATATCATTGAAAAGAAGCTGATGGAAGATGATTATACTTCCTTAGATCTGGCAGCAGCCCTTTTAAAAATGAGCATGGGCGATGACAATGAGGATATCATTGACAATTACATGCCTGCAAGATCCTTAGACGATCTGGACAGCTATGGAAGAAATTCCAGAGGCAGAGACCGTGGCAGGAACAGTGGCCGCCGTAAAGGGGCTACTGACCGTGCAGCTGTTGATTATGTATTAAACGGCGGCGAAGAACGAATGGCAAGACTGTTTATCAATATTGGTAAATCCCAGCGTGTAACACCGGGAGATATTCTGGGAGCAGTTGCCGGTGAATCCGGTATTCCTGGACGTCTGGTAGGAAGTATTGACATGTATGATGGTTATACTTTCGTAGATGTACCGGCTGAATATGCAGAAGATGTATTAAATGCTATGAGCCATGCCCGCATTAAAGGCAAACATATCCATGTAGAAAAAGCAAATTCTAAGAGATAATAGGTAATCATAATAAAAAATATAAAAGACACTCTGAAAAACGCAGGGTGTCTTTCCAATATGCAGGGAGTGATAAGTTTGAAAGGAAAAAAAGCAGAAGCAGAAGTAAGGACCAATGTAATGAGGCTGTTGGACGCAGCAGGGATCCATTATGAGACAGGAACATATGAAGTAGATGAAAATGACCTTTCCGGCAGCCATGCTGCCGACCTCATGGGGATCGATCATGACCAGATGTATAAGACCCTTGTGTTAAAAGGAGAGAAAAAGGGATATCTTGTATGCTGTATCCCGGTAGATGAGGAGCTGGACTTAAAGAAGGTGGCAAAAGCAGCCGGAGAAAAGAAAGTGGAGATGATCCATGTAAAGGATATGTTAGGCATTACCGGTTATATCCGTGGCGGCTGTTCTCCTATTGGGATGAAGAAAAAATTTCCAACTTATATTGAAGAAACTGCCCAGTTATATGATACAATTATGGTAAGCGCAGGACAGAGGGGTGTACAGGTCACTGTAAGCCCTGAGGATCTGCGGGAGTATGTGGATGGAATCTTTGTGGGATTAGTGTAGGCGATGGTCACGGTCGCCTCAAAACGTTCTCAAGTGATATAGGATACCTTAATGCAGGCTTGCAAGTGAAAAAAGATGCAAAGAAAGGCCGGTCACAGATTTTAATGCGCGAATTGTAGAAAAGGAGAAAGCAATATGGAAAAAAAACAGACTGTTGTTGCCTCAGATGCCCTTACAAAAGATCAGATCAGGGAACTGGCGGTAAAATCCCTTGCAGGTATTAAAAACTCCTATGCCCCCTATTCTCATTTCCACGTATCAGCCGTACTTCTTTGCGGCAATGGTGCTGTCTATACAGGAAATAACATAGAAAACGCCGCTTATACCCCTTCTGTATGTGCAGAGCGCTGCGCCTTTTTTAAGGCAGTCAGTGAAGGAGAACGTGATTTTACAGCCATTGCCCTTTGCGGCGGCTTAAACGGAGTAGTAAAGGATTACTGTGCCCCCTGCGGCGTCTGCCGCCAGGTGATGCGGGAATTCTGCAAGCCAGATTTTAAGATCATCCTGGTAAAGTCAGAAGAAGAGTGGAAGATATATACTTTATCACAACTGCTGCCGGAAGGTTTTGGACCTGAGAATCTTGAATAATATTAAAGGATAAATATTAACAATATATAACAATATTAACTAAAAAAACAGGCTTGAAAAACATAAAATGTTGGGTTATAATAGCACCATAATAAATGAAGCACATATGTGATCACCTGGGATGTGCGAAGTTCTTACCAATTTTGAACCTACATTAGACTAAAGGGATTCCAATATTTTTAAGCGGATGTCATGCCTCCTTTTAAGCGTGGAAGGCAGAAGTTTAAGTGAGGTTGCCCACCTAGCATTGCTAGGCGTCAATAAGTAAGAGACGGCATCTTGGGGGCACAGAAGATAAAAGCAGCGGGGTTCTCGCTGCTTTCTTTCGTTGTGGCATAATGCAGAAATTGAAACAGAAATGCATGCGCTGATCGCATACATATTAAAAAAGAAGATATACCAGTGATATTCGTGCTGATAAGGTGATAAAGACATTATGAAAATGAACTGGAAAATAAATGTAAAGGATCTGAAGATCACTAAAAAGCAGATGACCCTGTGGATGAGCGGGATCCTGGTGGCAGTGATCGCTCTTATGATATTTATTGTAAAAGCAGAGCCGCCGGCAGAGGGGATATCCAGGGCAGAGGCAGCCAAGGCCATGGCACTGATATTTGAGGATCCTGGGAATCTGGAAAATATGGCAGCAGACCGGGAAATTTCCGCATTTACAGATAAAGAAAAAGGCAACTGGTTTGTAAAATATATGGATTATCTCTATGAAAAAGGATATCTGGATCCGAAGGTGACACCGGCTACCCTTATATCGGCCCAGGGAAATCTTACATACGAAGACACAGCTTATATGATGGGGAAAGTTTCCGGCGATTTAGAGAAACAGGTGGGAATGACCCATTGGAACAGGAAAAAAACATTTGCCAGAAATGATTGGTGGGATATTTACAGGGCAGTGGTAGAAAAGACGGATCATGAAGGCAGTATGAAAGAAATCTCTGCTATTTTGTTCGGTACTCCTTCCAATATGGAACATGCAGACAGCTGGACTGCTTATACCACAGAAGGAAATTTCGGATTCCAGGGGCTGGCTCTTGATGCATACCTGGACAATGAGATACGCTTCTGGGTCAGAGGACAGGAAATAGCGGGCATGACCCAGGTTATAGAAGATAAGCCGGTCTATAAGAATATCTGGATCTCAGATGTAGAAAAAGACCAGTTTACTGTATATATCGGCAAATATTTAAGAACCTTTACAGCAGAAGGAAGGCTGGTTTCCCAGGCGGAGAAAAAAAAGGATGAGTTAAAATCCTGTGTAGCTGATCTGCATATGGAAAAAGGTAAATTAAAAAAGGTTACAGTGAAAAAAGAACGGGTCCGGGGAAAGGTTCTTGCTGTAACAGATAATTCCATTGAACTGGAAGGCTATGGCTGTGTTCCGTTAGATGATAATTTCCATGTATATAAGGCATATGGTGATTTCCAGGTTCTTGGAAAAGGAAGTATCCTGGTAGGTTATGACTTACAGGAGTTTGTGGCAGCAGATGGGAAGCTTAGTGCGGCGATCCTGGAGCAGCCTTTAGATGCAGAAACTATCCGTGTGCTGATCATGGATAATGGGTTTAAGCAGATTTTCCATGATACCATTGAACTTACAGCAAATTGTGATGGAGAAATGATATACGAAAAAGAAAATGGGGATCATGAAAGCAGTTCATTTAAAAAAGGAGATACATTTACCTTTGAAGCAACAGATAAAAAGCTGGAAAAAGGCCGTATGACCTTAAAACCAGAGGACGGTGAAGGTATTACCGTTACTTCCTTAGAACGTGGCCAGGGACAGCCTGTATACAGCGGTTCTGTGGAAGTCAAAGCAGAAGAGGGAGGCCTGGTCCTTATTAATGAATTGTATCTGGAAGATTATTTAAAGAAAGTAGTCCCAAGTGAAATGCCTGCTTCTTATGAAAAAGAGGCGTTAAAGGCACAGGCAGTATGCGCCCGTACCTATGCTTACCGCCAGATCCAGGGAAATGCTTATGGTCAGTATGGTGCCCATGTAGATGACAGCACCAGTTTCCAGGTTTATAACAATATCAACACCAGTGAGCGGACGGATCAGGCTGTAAATGAAACCTATGGCCAGATGCTTTTTTATAACAATAAGCCTATAGAAGCTTTTTATTATTCCACTTCCTGCGGTCATGGGGCAGATGGAAGCGTATGGGGCAAAGAAGGAGAAGCATTGCCATATCTGCGTTCTATGCAGATCAAAAAAGGCGCCAGGGAGCTGACTGCGGAAGATAATGATACCTTTGATGAATACATACGTTCTCAGAATATTACTTCTTATGATGCTTCTTATCCAATGTTCCGGTGGCATGTAGATATAAAGGCAGGTATTCTTTCAGAACAGATCCCGGATGTGGGAAATGTGACGGATGTAAATGTGGTATCCAGAGGTTTAGGTGGGATTGCCTCCGAAGTAGAAATAAAAGGAGATGGAGGAAGCTGCAAGATCAAAGGCCAGAGTCAGGTAAGAAGTATGCTTGGAAATACAGAACTTGTAATAAAGAAACAGGACGGAACGAAGATGACAGGAACAGCGTCCCTTCCAAGTGCTTTTATTTCCATTGAAAAGCGTACAGCAGAGGACGGAAGCATTGTATTCCGTGTATACGGCGGTGGCTTTGGACATGGTGTTGGAATGAGCCAGAACGGTGCCCACAGTATGGCGAAGGCAGGAAAGACATATAAAGATATCCTAGATTTCTTCTACCATGGGGCTAAGATCAGGACGGAATGAGATCCATTTGGCAGACAGCCTGGCAAAGACCTGGCTGGAGCAAACAGAAAATATGTTACAGTTCAGCCATGCGCTGGTTTGAATGAGGGAGTGTGTTGCAAGCTTGCT
>UQJF01000008.1 GCA_900541315.1 uncultured Clostridium sp.
CAATCAGATTCGCAGACAAGTGAGTGGTATAGTTATTTTGAAAACGATGTACTAGTTAAAAAAAGGGTTTTCAAGCCAGAAAAGAAGTGGTATTGTTATTCAAGCACAGAAAGATTCCGGGAGAACATATCGGAATACAGGAGGCAAAAAGCATGAGAGAGAAAAATGAAAATGTAAAGATCCAGGTGGCATCTGTGGATGATGCAGAGGAATTGCTGGCAATTTACGCTCCTTACGTAGAAAAAACAGCCATTACTTTTGAGTATGAAGTTCCGTCTGTAGAAGAATTCAAAGGACGGATCGCCCATGTTTTAGAACGCTTCCCGTATCTGAAAGCAGTAGAAGCAGGTAAGATACTTGGATATGCCTATGTAAGTCCTTTTAAAGAACGGGCCGCATACAACTGGGCTGTGGAAACTTCTATTTATGTAGATGAAAATGTAAAGCACAAAGGCGTTGGAAGAAAGCTTCATGAGGCTTTGGAAACTGTTTTAAAAGAGCAGGGCATTCTGAATATGGAAGCTTGCATCGGCTATCCTGAAGAAGAAGACGGATATCTGGACAAAAACAGCGCCCGGTTCCATGCCCATATGGGATACCGCATGGTAGGTGAGTTTAAAAAATGTGGCTATAAATTTGACCGCTGGTACAATATGGTATGGATGGAGCATATCATTGGAGAACATCAGACCCATATGGCCTATCCGGAAAGCTTTCCCCAGATCCGTGACAGGCTGAAAGAAAAATACGGTTTAGAGTAGGAGCACCCTCAGGGGTGCTTTTACGTTACTGTGCAAGAAGGGTGACTGATCCTGGGCTGTTTTTTTGTGTCTTTGCTTTACAGGAAGGGTCAAAAAGAGGTGTTGTTGATATGATAAAACCGTGGTAAACTGGAAACAGGTTTGTAAAAAATGGGAGTAAAGATTCCAAGAGTATATTTTAACTGTAAGGAGAAAAAAATGCCAGTTTTTGATTTTAATGATGAACCAAAAGAAGAAAAGAAAGCACCGGAGTGTACATACACAGTGATCCGCTCCAATGAAACTGAGGCTTCCCCAGAACATCCGATCCTGGTCCTTGACAACAGCAGCAGAAAATGGGAGCACCATTCCTGGGGTGTATTTACAAACCCGGTCAGAAAAACAGCTTTTGAATTTCAGGCAGAAGGCGGTGGTACAGTCAGTGCTGATATCTTAAAAGTAGATGCACGCTTTGTAAGCCTTCTTAAATGGCTGGGGGAGAGCCATATCAATGTGCGCCTTTCCGGCTCTAATAAAGCAGATGGGTATGCTGTATACAAGATCCGCGAGATCGCCTTTGGAGGCGGTACCAAGCTTTCCGCAGAGGACGGATTTTTACAGTACATGATCGGGCGGCTTCAGGCCAGCAGCGCACCGGCAGAAGAGAGTAGGGAAGAAGATGCAGAAGAAGATGGCGACCATATGAAGCTGACTAGCCTGCAGAGTATTACGGACTTTATGACCTGCGCAGGAAGGACACTTCCTGACAATATCCGTCTCTGGGCAAGAAGAAACCTGGCAGTTGCCAATTCCCATGAGGTCTCACCGGAAGAACGCCGGCATGCACAGAGAGCTTTATCTATTATGATGAACATCCAGTGGAAGAGCAATTATTTCGAGGCCATTGATCCTGATGAAGCAAGACGGATCCTGGATGAAGAATTATACGGAATGGAACGGGTAAAACAACGTATCATCGAAACTATTATCCAGATCAACCGTACCCATACACTGCCTGCTTATGGTATTCTTCTTATCGGACCTGCAGGAACAGGAAAGTCCCAGATCGCTTATGCAGTAGCAAGGATCCTGAAACTGCCGTGGACCACTCTGGATATGAGCTCTATTAATGATCCGGAACAGCTGACAGGAAGTTCCCGTGTATATGCAAATGCAAAGCCGGGTATCATTATGGAGGCATTTTCACTGTCCGGCCAGTCTAATCTTGTATTTATCATCAATGAATTAGACAAAGCTGCTTCCGGCAAAGGAAACGGCAATCCAGCCGATGTGCTTTTGACCTTACTGGATAATCTTGGATTTACAGACAATTATATGGAGTGTATGGTGCCTACAGCCGGTGTATACCCAATTGCTACAGCAAATGACCGTTCTCTCATCAGTGCGCCATTGATGTCACGTTTTGCAGTGATCGATATTCCGGATTATACAGAAGATGAAAAGAAGATCATTTTCACAAAATTTGCTCTTCCGAAGATACTGAAGAGGATGAGCATGAAGGAAGAAGAATGTGTGATCCTTCCGGAAGCCTTAGATGAAGTGGTCCGCCGTTATTCTGATACTACCGGCATCCGTGATCTGGAGCAGGCAGCAGAGCATATTGCTGCCAATGCACTTTATCAGATCGAGGTAAACCATGTGGATAAAGTGGTATTTGACGGAAAAATGGTTCGGGAACTGTTGGGTTAAGCAACAAAACTGGACTGGTCAATTAATTAAAAACTGGATGTTTAAAAAAGCCCATTTATCCTTTATCCTTATATCAAGCTGATAAGGCAAAATAAAAGAAAAAGAAAGCCTGATGTCATTCTCCCAGGGCCCTGAGAACCCGTCAGGAAGAGAGGAAAAGGATGATGAGTATGAACACAAAACAGACAGCTGCGGTTTCAAAAAGCGGATACAACACAAAAGAACTTGTTTTAGATGCAATGTTTATTGCACTGACCTATGTATTTACAGCATTTGTAAATGTAAGACTGCCTATTGCAGCAAACGGCGGGCTGATCCATTTAGGAAATGTACCCTTATTTATCTGTGCGATCCTGTTAGGAAAGCGCACTGGTATGTTAGCAGGTGCTTTTGGTATGGGATTATTTGACCTGTTATCCGGCTGGACTGCATGGGCGCCATTTACATTTATCATTGTAGGTGCTATGGGTTACGTAGTAGGTGCCATGACAGAAGGTCACCACAGTACAGCAAGAGATGCAGCAGCCATTGCAGCAGCCTGCGTGATCAAAGTAGCAGGTTATTATATTGCAGAAGTGATCATTTACCACAATCTGTTTGCTCCTGTAGCTTCTATTCCCGGAAATCTGGTGCAGATTGGTACAGCAGCAGTGATCGTTCTTATATGTGTAGAGCAGCTTCGTAAGGTACTTCGTCCTATTCTTAAATAAGACGGACCTTCCGGGAGAAATATATACGAAAGAAGTATATACGTACGAGAGAACATATATAAGAGAAGGGAGACACTGCTATGTACGATATCATGACACCTGGCCCTACACAGGTAAGGGAAAATGTACGGCAGGCCCGTGCGCTTGCCTGCACTAATCCAGACTTGGATGCGGATTTTTACGATTTTTATAAGGAGACCTGTGAAGAGATCAGTGAACTCCTTTATACAAAAAATGAGACCCTGATCCTGGACGGGGAAGGCATTTTAGGACTGGAAGCAGCCTGTGCCACTCTCACAGAAAAAGGTGACCGGGTGCTGGTAATGGATAATGGAGAATATGGAAAGGGATTTGCCGGTTTCGTGACCATGTATGGTGGAGAACCAGTCCTTTATTCCACGGACTACCGTAACGCCTTTGATGTAAAGGCATTAGAAAAATATCTGGAAAAAGACCATGATTTTAAATATGCTGCCTTAGTACACTGCGATACCCCAAGCGGTATGTTAAATGATGTTTCAAAGCTTTGTCCGCTATTAAAGAAATATGGTATCCTGACTCTGGTGGATTCGGTTTCTGCCATGTTCGGAGAAGAGATGCGTGTGGATGATTACCAGATCGATCTTCTCTGCGGCGGATCCCAAAAGGCAGTTTCAGCACCTCCGGGATTAAGCTTTGTGACCATCAGTGATGATGCATATAAGGCAATGCGCTCCAGAAAGACACCGGTTGCATCTTTTTATGCAAATATCTTGGCGTTTGATGGCTATTATGAGAAGCAGTGGTTTCCATATACAATGCCCATCAGTGATATCTATGGTCTGCGTCAGGCTTTTGATAATATTAAAAATGATCCGGACATGTTAGAACGTCACAGAAAGATCGGTGAAGCAGTAAGAGCTGCGGTAGTGGAAGCAGGACTGGAATTATATCAGGAGACCGGTTTTTCCAATACAGTCACTGTATTTAATGTTCCGCAAGGGACCACAGACACAGCTATCCTTACGGCTATGAAGGAAAAATGCAATATCATGTTAGCTGGTTCCTTTGGTGCTTTTGCAGGGAAAGTGATCCGTATCGGCCATATGGGAGAAAATGCTTATCCTGAAAAAGTAGAAGCAGTTATGTCGGGACTGGATAAAGTATTTGCGGATTTAGGAATTACCTTAAAATGCAGCCTGAAAGATGCTTATAATAAGAGAATGAACGGATAAAGACATAAAAGAACAGAGATTGAAGGATAAAAGGATAAATGCAGGAAAAGGGGTCAGAAATGGCCCCTTATTCTTTTTTTGCATAAAAACTGATAAGATATACACCACATATGCCCACAATAGTATAGATGATCCGCGATAATAATGTCATGCTTCCAAATAGAAATGCAACAAGATCAAACTTAAAAAGACCGATCAGCCCCCAGTTTACAGCTCCGATGATAGATAAGGTGAGAGCTACAGCGTCAAGTGCCGTATTTTTCATGGTAGTTTACCTCCTTATACGTAGAATGTCCTCTCGGAGTCTTTCCTGCACCTGCCTTTGCGGCCGATTTTCCGCCAGTCGCACCCGGATTTCAGAGGCGGACGCAACGCCAACGCCTCAAAAATTTGGGCACAACTGACAAAAAATCTTCTCGCAAAATCAGGCACAGAAAGATTCTGGGAGTACATTAGACAGTATGGATCAAAAAGAGGAAAAATATACGAAAAACAGAGAAAAAACCAATGACAGCGGGCAGACATTGTGCTAATATAATGTGCACAGTAAAATGTAAATGATCTGTCTTGAAGATGAAAGGTAGAAGATTATGGAACAGGATATGACCAGAGGCAATCCACTGTCAGTTATTTTTATGTTTACATTGCCTCTTGCAATTGGAAATATTTTCCAACAGCTTTATAATATGGCAGATACCATCATTGTAGGCCGCTTTGTTGGAGCAGATGCCTTAGCAGCAGTTGGCTCCACAGGAACTATTATGTTTTTGCTCAATGGCTTTGCCCAGGGGATCACTGCCGGTTTCTCTGTTTTAACGGCCCAGAGATTTGGCGCAGGAAAAAAGGATGCAGTAAAACAAAGCGTTACCAATGGTATTTTATTATCCATTATAGGAGCCATTTTACTTACAGTTTTAGGTTGCGCTATTATGGATCCGCTGCTGCATCTGATGAACACTCCCGATGATATTTTTGATATGGCTTATACTTATATCACTTTGATCAGTCTGGGAATGATCGCCAATGTATTTTATAATCTGTTTTCTTCCTATTTACGGGCAGTTGGAAACAGTAAAGCGCCCTTATTTTTCCTGGTATTTTCCGCCTGCTTAAACGTAGGTCTGGATCTTTTCTTTATTGTTGTTTTGAAAATGGGAGTTGCAGGAGCTGCCTGGGCTACTAATCTGTCACAGGCTATCTCCGCTTTGTTGTGTATTGTATACATATATTGTAAGGTTCCTGCCCTGGTGCCGGAAAAAAAGCACTGGCGTCTTACTGCCGGTGATACCTGTTACCAGATGCAGATGGGTATTCCTATGGCTTTACAGTTTGCCATTACCTCTTCCGGCACTATGATCATGCAGTCAGCCATCAATTTGTTTGGCTCAGAAGCAGTGGCAGCTTATACTGCAGCCTGCAAGGTACACAGCCTTCTGACCCAGGGGATGGTTGCAATGGGACAGACCATGGCAGTTTACAGCGGCCAGAACTATGGAAAAGGTGATTATGGGCGCATCCGTGCCGGTGTGAAAGCGGCTCTTATTATTGAATTTATTTATTCTGTAGTATCTGCAGTGGCTGTTTCTCTTTTATTAGGAGTCACACTGGGGCTGTTCTTCTCCGGAGACGTGGATCTTACAGCCATGATGCCATGGGCAAGAACCTATATTACAATATGCACTTTGTTTTATATTCCCCTCAGTACGATTTTTATTTTCCGCAATACCATGCAGGGCTGTGGCTATGGATTTTTACCTATGATGGGAGGAGTGGTAGAGCTGGTGGCAAGAATGCTGGTGGCAATGATTGCCATGAGAGTCCACAGCTATGCACTTTCCTGCTTCTGCGACCCGGCTGCATGGATCAGTGCCGGCTTGTTTACAGGTGTATCTTATCTTTTCGTAATGAAGAAGATAAAAGCTACGTTATCTCCGAAAGGTTAATAATATGACAGACATTCAGAAACGCTTATTTGAATTACAAGATATGGCATACAGGGATTTTCACAGCGGGCTGATCCCAGAACTGCCAAAAGAACATTTTATCGGCATCCGGGTACCAGTCCTTAAAAAGTTTGCCAAAGAATATAAAAAGGAGGCAGAGGCAGAAGTATTTTTAAAGCAGCTGCCCCATACCTACTATGAAGAGTATATGCTTCATGGATTATTGATCGCAGAAATAAAGGATTACGCTGCTTGCATACAGGCAGTAGAAGCTTTTTTGCCTTATATTGATAACTGGGCTGTTTGTGATGGCCTTTCACCAAAGGTATTTAAAGACCATAAGCAGGAGCTGTTGGAAAAAATAAAGCAGTGGATCCCCTCTGAACATACATATATCTGTCGTTTTGGCATGGAAATGTTGATGCGCTGGTTTTTGGATGAAGATTTCAGACCGGAATATCTTAAAATGCCTGCATCCGTCCGGTCAGAAGAGTATTATGTAAATATGATGATCGCATGGTTCTTTGCAACAGCTCTTGCAAAGCAGTGGGATGCAGCAATTCCTTATCTTCAGGATCCGGTTTTAGAGCCGTGGACCCACAATAAGACCATCCAGAAGGCAAGAGAAAGCTTACGCATTACGCCGGAGCAGAAGGAATATTTAAAGACCCTGAGAGTATAGATGCACTCTCGGAGTCTTTCCTGCACTTGCCTTTGCAGCCGATTTTCCGCCAGTTACACCCGAATTTAATCAACGTACGCACCGCGTACGCCTCAGAAATTTGGGCACAACTGACAAAAAATCTTCTAGCAAAATCAAGTACAAAAAGATTCCGAGAGTACATTAGAGTGCAAAAGGAGAGTACATCCATGACACTGCAGCAGCTTGCATACATAAAAATGACCGCTGAGTGCGGAAACATCACAGAAGCAGCAGAAAAACTCTTTATATCCCAGCCAAGCCTCAGTGCAGCGATCCATAACCTGGAAAAAGAAATGGGAGTGACCATTTTTGTAAGATCAAAAAAGGGTGTGGTCCTTACCAGAGAAGGAGAAGAACTGCTGTCCTATGCGGGAATGCTGTTGGAGCAGGCAGATATTATGAAAGAGCATTTCGGCGTTGGAAAAGCGCGGATGCCCAAGTTTTCTGTTTCCTGCCAGCATTATTCTTTTGCAGTAAATGCTTTTGTAGATGTGGTTCAGGCTTATGATGCGGAAAAATATGATTTTATTCTCAGGGAAACCCAGACCGGTGAGATCATTGATGACGTGGCAAATGGAAAAAGTGAGCTGGGAGTGATCTATCTGTCTGAACATAATGAGGAAGTGCTGACAAAGCTGATCAAAAAGAATGGTCTGATCTTTGAAGAATTATTTACAGCAGAGCCTCATGTATTTATCAGCAACAGACATCCTCTGGCGGCGAAGGAGAAAATGCAGTTAGAAGATCTGAAGCCATATCCCTATCTTACTTATGAACAGGGGGAACGGAATTCTTTTTACTATGCAGAAGAATTTTTAAGTATGCTGGACATGCCTAAAAATATCCAGGTAAGGGACCGGGCGACCATGTTTAACCTGATCATTGGTTTAAATGGTTTTACCGTATGTTCCGGTGTCATAAGCGAAGAACTGAACGGTTCCCAGATCATTGCAAGGCCGCTGGCTATGGATGTGCAGATGCGGATCGGCCTGGTAAAAAAGAAAAATATTTTGTTCAGCCGTTATGCAGATACTTATATTGAAGCGTTGAAGAAATATGTATCCATAGGTTAAAACTATGGATAATCTAAAATATAAAGTATTATCCCAAAATGGAAACCACTGTTAAACTATCCTCAGATAAAAAAAGATACAGACCAGATCAAAATGCTGGATGGATCTATAAGATGATAAAAACGGAGGATAAAACAATGGCAGATTTAAAGACACCTTTTCGCTATGACTATGTAGGCAGCTTTTTAAGACCAGAAGTATTAAAACAGGCAAGAAAAAATTTTGAAGAAGGAAAGATCACAAAAGAACAGCTGACAGCAGTAGAAGATGACTGCATCCGTGACCTGGTAGGAAAGATCAAAAAGCTGGGATATCATGTGATCACAGACGGTGAGTTCCGCAGATCTACCTGGCACCTTGATTTCATGTGGGGATTTCAGGGCATTGAACACAGAAAAACAGTAGAAGGCAATACGACTTTCGATGCAGAGGCTGCTATGATTGATGATACCTACATGGTAGGAAAGATCTCTGTAAAGAACCATCCATTTGTAGAGCATTTTAAGTTTGTAAAGGCTTTAGAAGATGAAAATACAGTAGCAAAGCAGACTATTCCATCTCCTGGACAGTTTTATGCTTACTTTACAGGTGCCGAGCTTCTTGGAACTACACTGGATATCTATGGGAGCGAAGAAGCATTTGCAAAAGATGTGATAGGGGCATATGTAGAATTTGTCAATGAGATTTACGCAGTTGGCTGTCGTAACCTTCAGTTTGATGACTGTGTATGGGGCGGAATGGTAAATCCAAAGCTGGCAGTTGCATTAACAGGCAGAAAGGGAGAGGCACTGGAAGCATATAAGAAACTGCTCCTTCAGTTAAACAATGAAGTTGTGGCTCAGGCACCAGCTGACCTGGTGATCAATACTCATGTATGCCGCGGAAATTATCATTCTACATTTTTCAGTTCCGGTGCATATGACGGAGTAGCTGACCTGCTTTTTGGTGAAGAAAATGTAAATGCCTATTATCTGGAATACGATGATGAAAGATCCGGTGGTTTTGCTCCTTTAGCCAAGGTTTCCGGCGACAAAAAGGTAGTTCTGGGACTTGTAACCACCAAGTCCCCAGCATTAGAAAAGAAGGAAGATGTGATCGCAAGGATCCATGAGGCTGCAAAATACGTGCCATTAGACCGTTTATACTTAAGCCCGCAGTGCGGTTTTGCCTCCTGCGAGATCGGCAACAAGCTGACAGAAGAAGAGCAGTGGGCAAAATTAAAACTGGTGAAAGAAATTGCAAAAGAGGTGTGGAAATAGAAAATTTTCAGAGAATAGCAAGATGATATTTTTTGTAAAGATCTTGCAAAATATACATTTACAGAACAATGTGAAGAAGTAAAAAATCTGCGTCTGGAAGATGGAACAAAAAAGATATTTTTGAATATGACCAGCAAAAATGGAGAACCTGTGTTGGTAAGCTTATTGCAGTATATGAAGAATACTACGTTAAATAATCCAGATATCGTTGTAAAAGACGAGCGGATAACAGAATTAGATCAAATTGTAACAGAAGTAAAACAGTCAGAAGAATGGGAGGCGGTAAAAGTGAGTTTACTGTCAGTCGGTATCGGAATTGGAAAGGAAGAAGGAAGGCGTCAGGGAATTACAGAAGGACTAGCTAATTCTATTTTGACGATATTAAAATCAAAAGGTACTTTAACAGAGCAGATAATAAGCAAAGTGAAAAAAGAAGAGGATCAGGCGGTTTTAAATAGTTGGCTTTTAAAAGCATCTCAGGCGCCTGATCCAGAAACGTTTTGGAAAGAGATAATAGAAGAAACTGCCACTGTTGGCCTGGTGAAAAAGAATAGAAAAACCACCCTCTCGGTATCCTGTAAAAACAAGTTTTAGGATACAGGAGGGAGTGGTTTATGAAAAGAAAAACGAAAACATTGCTTAAGGCCATAGCTGTTTTATTGGCTGCAGGCGGTGTATCAGGATTTTTGACAAAGAACAGTATGCATGTCCATGACACCATCCATTGAAATTGCCTGCTTCTTATCCATTATATGATCTTCTTTGTTAATTTTGCTCATACAGGTAAATAAAATAGGTCAGTGCAAGAAGGTCAGCGCTGCCGCCGGGACTGATGTTGCGGCGGATCATTTCAGCGTCAAGCTCCTTTGCATAAGAGAGAAGCTCATGGGTATCATGAGCTTTTTCTTTTAGCACATTCCGGATGCGGGCCTGAAGTTCCTTCATTTCTTCGTAGGAAGAACGGTTTACGATATTGGTGTCTTCAGAGGTCGCGATAATGGACAGCAGTGTGATCACACCGGCATCGTTAACAGAACGGCCCTTTTTCAGCTCTTCTTTCAGGATCGGAAGAGCTGTTTTCAGTACGGTAGCATAACCGGAAAGGGCTTCACCCCGGGCTCCTTTCATACCATAAAGGGCGTAGAGGCGTTCACCGTTGGTACGAGCATTTTCTGCAGTGATCTCCCTGAAGTCTTCAAGAACGTCAGCCACCAGCTTCTGATTGATGGAAAGCAGCATATCTGGTGAGTATGGAATGTGATTGGCATACATGTATCCCAAGGAGCAGTTCAGTATGGCAAGGGAAAATATAAGGCCTTTATGGGTATTGATACCTTTGGTGGCAGCCATCATGGCATCTTCTGCCTGTATGCCTAAGGAGCGCAGCCTTGCGAAAATGCGGGAAAATGGTTCGTGGCCATTTTCATGTTCTTTTTCCATGCCGCAGAGGGCGAATTTTTCAAAGTAGTGGTTTAAGGAAACAGCGCTGGCTTCAAAGGTGAAGATATCCATATCTTTGTGGGCACCGGTGTTGTTGCGGTCTACCAGTCCGGGTTTTGGAGTGGCGCTTACTTCGTAAAGAAGTGCCTGCATAGACAGTGAGGACAGTTTTTTGGCCTGCTTTTCTTCAAAATAGTCTTTCATCAGTTCACAGGCTTTGTCCAACAGCTCTTTTACTGTATGGGTGCGGGAACGGCTGCATACAAAGGCATCGTTGCTGCAAAGAAGACATTTTCTGCCTGGAAAGCCCAGCTCTGTGCGGGAAACTTTGGTTTCATCGGTCCGGATCACATCAATGTCGAAAAGACGTCCAAAGGATAAGCTGTCTTCTAAGAGGCAGAGTGTTTCTTTGATAAAAAGGTCATCTCCTTTTACAGACCAGAACTGTTCATTTCCTGTAAAGTCCCGGATGGTCCGTTTTTCCAGGACCGGGATCTTCCAGGCGTGAAGCTGGGAGTCAATGAGACGTACTCCTTCTTCAAAGGTCATTTCCCCTAAGGGAAAGATTTTAACGGGACCGGGAATATTTAAGGTAAAGGAAATGACAGTGGCACCATGGGTGCGGATCAGTTCCTGCTGGATGGCGTGGCGCCTGTCACGGGCATTTAACATATCAGGCACTGTAACTTCGCGGCCGGTGATAAATTGGGATGAGTCGGTATTCATAAAGGTATTACCTCCAGATCATGGTATGCGCAGGTTCAGGGAATATATGCTTTTACCTGGGTAAAAAGCAGGAACCTTTATTAGTGAGTATAACATACAAAGGGATTTAAGAAAAGGTAATGATAAACTGAGAAATGCGGTTGCTTTATGACTTTACAGTGACAAAATATTTTTTTGTAAAATCATTGCGCTGGATAAGTTATTGTGTTACACTTTTGGTTAATAAAAAGAACAGCCGGTGCGGATACAAAGGGATAAAGGCACGATCGCTGTAGGAGGTAGAGAGATGGTTCTTTCAAAGAATATGCAGAAACTGGTAGCAGGAAGTTCTACTATTAGAAAACTGTTTGAAGAAGGTATTGAGCTGGCAAAGGAAGTTGGTGCTGAAAATGTATATGATTTCAGCCTTGGAAATCCGGCAGCTCCTGTACCGGAAGAGGTAAAAAAGAGCATTTATGATATTCTTGAGAACAGAAATGCCAATTTCGTACACTGCTATATGCCAAATGCCGGTTATCCGGAGGTAAGGGAGAAAGTAGCAGCAAACTTAAATAAGAAATATGATTCTTCTTTTACAAAAGAGGATATTATCATGACAGTAGGTGCTGCAGGCGGCATCAACTGTGTTCTGCGCTGTCTGTTGGAGCAGGAGGACGAGGTTCTTTGCTTTGCTCCGTTCTTTGGTGAGTACAACAGCTATGTTATGAACTTTGGCGGCAATTTAAAGGTAGTTCCGGCTGATTATGAGACGTTCCAGTTAAATGTGGAAGAGGCTGATAAGTACATCACAGAGCGTACCAAGGCTGTGATCATCAACAACCCCAATAACCCATCTGGCGTTGTATATAATAAAGAAACGCTGATCCGTTTACAGAAAATGCTGGAAAAGGCAGAGGAACGCATCGGGCATCCTATTTATGTTCTTTCTGACGAGCCATACCGCGAATTGGTATATGATGGCTGTGAACTTCCATTTGCACCTGACTATATTAAAAACTGCATCGTAGTTTATTCCTTCAGTAAGTCACTGTCTCTGTCCGGTGAGCGTATTGGATATATGGCTGTCAGTCCCCAGATCGCAGAATATGATACCATGATCAATGCACTGGTGGTTGCAAACCGCTGCATCGGTTATATCAATGCGCCATCGTTGTTCCAGCTGGTTGTAGCTGACTGTCTGGATGTAAAGACAGACGTAGAGTTTTATGACAGGAACCGTAAGCTCTTATATGAGGCTATGAAAGCTATGGGCTTTGAATGTGTGAAGCCGGAAGGTGCATTCTATATGTTAGTAAAGGCGCCGACAGGAGATGACGCAGAGTTTTCAGCAGAAGCGAAGAAATTTAACCTGCTGATCGTACCTGCAACCAGCTTTGGTTGTCCAGGCTATGTGCGCATGGCATACTGCGTATCAAATGAAATGATCCACAGAGCACTGCCTGCATTGCAGAAGCTGGCTGATCATTATGGATTAAAGAAATAGGATAGAATACAGGACTGTAAAACCGGGAGACTGTAAAAAGTAACAAAAATGAAAAAATCCAGAGATTCAGAGAAACTGGAATGTTAGAAATTCTACAATTCAAAAAAATGTTAAAATAAAAAAGGCTGTTGGGAAAAAATAGTAAGTATATTTCCTGGCAGCCTTTAACTTGTATACAACATTTGTTAATTATATACAAATACAAAGACTGTATTTTGTTGGTTTTTATTGATTGAAATCGGTTGCAATTAACAAAAAAGTATGATAATATCTTTACATGTTCTTAACACAACCGATTGCAAAAAATAATAGCACAAAATAATAGATGTAAAATTGACAAAAATTAGTAAAAGTTGTTAAAAAGTGCAGTGACGCGAGATTTGCAGACACGTAAGTGGCTGTAAAAATAAAAGAGAGAAGGAAGTAGAAGTATGAAAAAAAGGTTAGCATTAGTATTGGCAAGCGTTATGATGGTTTCATCATTAGCTGGATGTGGATCCTCCAAGCCTGCAGCAACAACTGCAGCAGCTGCAGCTAGCGAGACAACCGCAGCAGCAGGAGATGCAAAAGAAGAAAAAACAGAGGCAGCAAAATCCGATGTAACTCCAGAGTTAAATCTGATCATCGCTTCCAACCAGACTTCTTTAGATAATCCATATTCCTATGGTATGGACAAGTTCAAAGAGGTAGTTGAGGATGTTTCCGGCGGAAAGATCGCTGTAACTGTTCATAAGGGAACCTTAGGCGAGAACGAGAACGAGCTGATCGAGAAACTGGAAATGGGCGCTGCATCTATGGTAGTTGCTTCACCAGGTTTCATGACAGCTATCGGTGTTCCGGAAGTAGATATCTTCTCACTGGAATATCTGTTTGACAGCTTTGATCACTGGGAGAAGTGCTTAGATGGCGAATTCGGTGACAAGATGAAAGACGTTGTTAAGGAAAAGACCGGAAATAATTTCCGTATTATGGCTTACTGGAGTTCCTCTGTTCGTGATTACTACGGCAAAAAGCCAGTTACCAAACCAGAGGATTTAAAGGGCATGACAATCCGTACACAGTCTTCCCAGGTACAGCAGGACTTCTGGAAGGCTTGCGGTGCTATCCCAACATCTGTAGCATGGGGCGAGTTATACCAGGCATTACAGCAGGGCGTTGTTGATTCCGCTGAGAACGATTACACCAGCTTTATGTTAAAAGAGCATCACAAGACACCAAACGGTCACTACATCTCTGAAACACATCATGACTACACAACCCGTCTGTTACTGATGAACGGAGCTTTCTATGATGGTCTGACTGATGAGCAGAAGGGCTGGATCGATGAGGCTGTTGAGGCTTGTACAGAAGAAGAGCGTCAGGTAGTTTACCGTATGTTCAAAGAGTCCAAAGAGAAAGTTATCGCTGATGGTGCAGAAGTTACCAACTTTGAAGATGTTGATATCGACGCATTCAAGGCACTGGCTCTTCCGATCCAGGATAAGTTCGCAGCTGATAACAACATGACAGCTGAGTTAGAGCTGATCCGTGCAGCAGCAGAATAATCTGCCAGCAAAGCGGAACACAGATTTACGAAAGAAACTGAATTATTAAATGGATCAGGTGTTCCTGATCCGGAGGATATCAGCCATCTGGGCCACTGGATGGCTGATGTTAGGTTAAAAAGAGTGTTAATATGGTGTTAGGATTTCCTGAAAGGAGAACACATTATGAAGAAAGCAATTGAATGGATGCAGAAGATCCAGATTGCTGTAGGAGGATTCTTCCTTTGCATTTTCCTTCTTACAGTAGTATTCCAGATGCTATCACGTTATATAGGCATCGCAGCAACCTGGACTGAGGACGTATCTATGTATTCCTTTATCTGGGCTGTATTTATGGGCGCAGGCGCTATGGTATATGAAAAACGTCACTTTGCGTTTACTTCTGTCAGCGATATGCTGAAAAATGAGAAAATTAAGAGCGTATTAGCGATCATCATCTCTCTTATTATGCTGGTGTTTGCTGTATTAATGGCTTATTATGGTTATAAATTAACACAGAAGTTCTGGAACTACACATGGACCAATATTCCGTCCTTTAAGCGTGGACCTACATGGACCTGCCTTCCAATCTGTGGCGTAACTTCTGCTATTTACCTGATCGCGCAGATCATTGAAGAAATCGGTGCTATTACGAAAGGAGACAACAAGTAATGGGTGTTTTATTAGTAGTAATGTTTATCGTTTTTGTTGCCATCGGTGTGCCGATCTCATTCGCACTTGGTGTTGTATCTTTTACCGGTATCGCGTCCCTGGGACAGATCCCCAATTTAGTTGTATTCCAGAAGATGTTTAATGGTCTGAACAGCTTCACACTGTTAGCTGTTCCGCTGTTTATCCTTGCAGCAAACCTGATGAACGAAGGTGAGATCACTGAAAAACTGATCGATTGCTGCAACTCTTTAGTTGGACACCTTCGTGGTGGTCTTGCTTATTCAAACGTACTTGTATCCATGATCTTTGCAGGTATCTCCGGTTCTTCCCAGGCAGATACTGCTGGTGTTGGTAAGATCTTCATTCCTGCAATGGAGAAGCAGGGATATGACAAGGGAACATCTGTTGGTGTTACCGCAGCATCTTCCACATTAGGTTCTATTATCCCTCCAAGTATCACCATGGTCGTTTACGCAGGTATTGCTAACGTAAGTACAGGTGCGTTGTTCATGTCAGGTCTGGTTCCGGGTATCTTACTTGGTCTGGCCATGATGGTAGTTGTTAAGTATTATTCCAAGAGAAAGAACTTCCCTAAGTGTGATAGAGTTCCATTTAAGGAAGTCTGCCGCAGAACATTCCAGTCTCTGCCTGCACTGCTTACCCCTATCATCCTGATCGGCGGTATTGTCAGCGGTCTGTTCACACCTACTGAGTCTGCAGCGTTTGCATGTATATATGCATTATTAGTTGGTATTTTCTTCTATAAGACCATTAAGGTTAAGAACCTGCCACGCATCCTGATTGAGACGATGAAGCTGTCTTCCCTGTCTCTGTTCGCCTTGGCTACAGCAAATGCATTAGGTGAGTTATTAGCATACTATCAGCTGAATGTAGTTGTGCAGAACTTCTTCGCTAATATGCCAGGCGGAAGACTGGTATTCCTTCTTGTAGTAGTTGCATTCTTTATGTTTGTAGGTACTTTCATGGATGCTGTACCAGCAATGATCCTGTTTGTTCCGATCATTCTTCCGGCTGCTACTTCACTGCAGATCAGCCCGATCATCCTTGGCCTGATCATCGTTGTTACCCTGGCTCTTGGCCTGGTAACCCCACCTTATGGTCTGTGCCTGCTGATCGCTTCTTCTATCAGTGGTATTACCATCGAGGATGCATTTAAGGGAACTCTTCCTTATTTCTTATCCTCCATCGCAGTATTATTGCTGTTAGTTATCTTCCCAAACTTCTGGCTGGCTATTCCGGCGACTCTGTTCCCGGGACTGTTCTAATAAAAGATATTAAATAGAGATAAGCTGTTTTTATTGTCCTCACATAAAAAGTGAGGAAATAGAAACAGCTTTTTTTGTATTCATTTAAAATCATGTCTGATAAAACCTTAACATCTTTGAAATATATATTCTGAAATGTTCCAAAAAATAAAAAAATTATAAACAATAATTATGCAAAATTTCACTTGATAATGTTTGTGTTATGAAATAATAAGAAATTCAGAATTGAAAAGGAAAAAACCAGTGACTATAATAACGGACGAAACAAAAAGAACAAGAAATCATCAGAATGCTGGAAAGGAGTGTGAAAAAGTTGGACAAGCTGGTAGAGTCCCTGATGGAGGAATTAAACTGTAATACAGTGTTTACCATTCCTTTGTTTGGCGGGATCGATGTACTGGAATCGGTGGTGGTCACATGGATCATCATGGCCATTATCATGGCCGGTTCCCTGGTCTGGGTCCACGGTTTAAGGGTCAGAAAGATAAGTGGAAAACAGGCAGCTTTGGAAAGCGGATTTTCGTTTTTATATCGCTTTTTCCTGGACCTTTTAGGAGAAGAAGGAAAAGACTATATCCCTTATCTGATCACCGTGGTCATCTACATAGCCATTGCCAATATGATCGGTCTGTTAGGTTTTAAATCCCCCACAAAAGACTTGAATGTGACTGCGTCTTTAGCGGTAATGAGTATTGTATTAGTAGAGGCAGCCGGGATCCGCAAAAAAGGTGTAAAGGGCTGGATCAGAAGCTTTGCAGAGCCCATCCCCATTATCGCCCCCATTAATGTGCTGGAATTATTTATCCGTCCTTTGTCCCTTTGCATGCGACTGTTTGGAAACGTGCTGGGAGCGGTAGTTGTTATGGCGCTGATCAAATATCTGCTGCCTTTAGTAGTGCCTCTGCCTTTCAGCGGGTATTTTGATATATTCGATGGAGTGATACAGGCTTATGTCTTTGTATTCCTTACATCTTTATATATAAAAGAAGCTATTGAGTAAACAAACCAGACAAACGAAAAAATTTAAACAAAAAGGAGAAAACATCATGTCAGGATTAATCGCACTTGGAGCTGCAGTTGCAGTAATTACAGGAATCGGAGCAGGACTGGGAATCGGAATGGCTACTTCTAAAGCAGTAGATGCCATTGCAAGACAGCCTGAGGCAGACAGCAAGATCACAAAGGCACTGCTTCTTGGATGCGCACTGGCTGAGGCAACTGCTATTTATGGCTTTGTTATCGGTCTGCTGATCATTTTATTCTTGAAATAATGAGCCCAAAAAGTTTAAAAGAAAAATAAAAGGCACCGCAGAAAAGAAAGGCAGTTATATATGTTAAATATCAATTTTTGGAATATTGCCTTTACGATCATCAACATTCTGGTCTTATATCTGTTTTTGAAGCATTTCCTTATGAAGCCGGTCATGGCGATCCTGGAAGAGAGAAAGCAGATGGTGGAAAAAGAATTAGATGAGGCAGCTGTTTCCAGCCGGGATGCAGATCTTTTAAAGAAAAAATATGAGCTTTCCCTTGAAAATGCGAAAGCAGAAGCTGATGATATTGTTACTAAAGCAAAGGTGAGAGCCTCTGAGGAATATGACAGGATCTTAAAGAAGGCGGATGCAGATGCTGCCAAAAAGGCAGATGAGGCGAAAAAGGTCATTGAACTGGAAAGAGAAAAAGCATTAAATGACCTTCAGGCTTCTGTTACCGGTCTGGCAATGACGGCAGCTGCAAAACTGCTGTCAGAGCAGAGCAGCCCGGAAAATGACAGAAAACGCTACCAGACATTTTTAGCAAGCGCAGGTGAAAAACATGACTGAGCAGGCAAGAATATACGGAAAGGTTCTCTATGAATTACAGATACCGGAAGACATGGTACAGGAGACTGGACGTATTTTTAAAGAAAATCCACAGCTTACCACTCTTTTAAATGATCCAACGGTACAGGCAGAAAAAAAGAAAAATATAATTGGAAAAATATGGAAAGAACCGGATTTTTCTCCCCTTATATCTTCTTTTTTAAAGAAAGCATGTGAGTCCGGCTGCATTGGAGAGATAGAAGATATTCTCACAGTCTGGCATCAATGTGTACTGGATGCATCTGGTATATTAAAAGCGAAACTTATTTATGTCACTGAACCGGATCATGAACAGTTAGAAGGCATCCAGTCATTTCTCTGTAAGGAATTTCATAAAAAAACGGTGCAGCTTTCAATGGAAGAGGATCAGAAGCTTTTAGGTGGTTTTATCTTAAAAGCAGAAGATGTGGAATATGACTACAGCCTTAAGGCACAATTAAAGCAGCTGTTTGGGGCTTAATACATGTTTATGATGTGAATGGAAAACGATAGGAGTTATTACTATGAGTACGATCAGTTCTCAGGAGATCATCTCTATCATCAAAGGTGAGATCGAAGATTATGATGCCCATGCAGGCCAGATCAACGAAACAGGTTCTGTGATCTGGGTTGGTGACGGTATCGCCATTGTCTATGGCATTGATCACGCCATGTACGGAGAGATCGTTATATTTGAAAACGGTGTCAAGGGTATGGTCCAGGACATCCGTAAAAATGAGATCGGCTGTATCCTTTTTGGAAAAGATACAGGCATCACAGAAGGGACAAAGGTTACCAGAACAAAGAAAAGAGCCGGAGTTCCGGTAGGAAGCGCTTTTTTAGGCCGCGTAGTCAATGCGTTAGGCGAGACTATTGATGGAATGGGACCGGCAAAGGAAGAGGATTATCTTCCTGTGGAGCAGGAAGCACCGGGGATCGCAGAACGTAAATCAGTAGGTGTACCTATGGAGACCGGTATTCTGGCCATTGATTCTATGTTCCCTATTGGCCGCGGACAGCGTGAGCTGATCATTGGCGACCGACAGACCGGCAAGACCTCTATTGCAATAGATACTATTTTAAACCAGAAGGGAAAAGATGTGATCTGCATCTATGTAGCCATTGGCCAGAAATCATCTACCATTGCAAAGCTGGTAAATACATTAAAGAAAAATGACGCCATGGATTATACCATTGTGATGGCTTCTACAGCCAGTGATCCGGCGCCTTTACAGTATATTGCACCTTATGCGGGAACTGCGATGGCTGAATTTTTCATGCATCAGGGAAAAGATGTGCTGATCGTTTACGATGATCTTTCCAAGCATGCTGTGGCTTACCGCGCATTGTCCCTGCTGCTTGAACGTTCTCCGGGACGTGAGGCATATCCGGGAGATGTTTTCTATCTCCATTCCAGATTACTGGAGCGTTCCAGCCGCCTTTCTGACAAGTTAGGAGGCGGTTCTATCACTGCGCTTCCTATTATTGAAACCCAGGCGGGAGATGTATCTGCCTACATTCCTACCAATGTAATATCAATTACAGACGGACAGATCTTTCTGGAAAGCGATCTGTTTTTTTCAGGAATGAGACCGGCAGTAAATGTAGGTCTTTCTGTGTCCCGTGTAGGTGGTGCTGCGCAGACAAAGGCTATGAAAAAGTCAAGCGGAACCATACGTGTAGACCTGGCACAGTACCGCGAACTGGAAGTATTCACCCAGTTCAGCTCTGATCTGGACGAGATGACCAAGGAGCAGTTAGCTTATGGAAAACGTCTGATGGAACTGTTAAAGCAGCCTCTTGGACGTCCTCTTTCCATGGCCGAGCAGGTCATTACTTTATGTACGGCTACCCATAAACTGATGCTGGATGTGGATGTAAAGAAGATTAAAACATTCCAGATGGATCTGTTAGGCTGGTTTGAAAATAAGCATCCGGAGCTTGTAAATGAGATCACGGAAAAGAAAGCTTTAAGTGATGAACTGACAGAAGATATCTTAAAAGCTGCAAAGGAGTTTAAGGAGGCAGTATGGCAAACGCAAGAGAGATCCAAAACCGAATAAAAAGTATTCAGGACACACGTAAGATCACCAATGCCATGTACCTTATTTCTTCGACGAAGTTAAAAAAGAGCCGGAAGCTTCTGGAAGATACAGAACCTTATTTTTACACACTGCAAAGTCTGATCCGGCGTATCCTGCGCCATATGGGAGATACAGAACATCCTTACTTTAATGCAAGAAAAGAGATCAAAGAAGAGGACCGTATCCGGGGGCTGGTGGTCATTACCGGCGATAAGGGACTGGCAGGTGCATACAATCACAATGTGCTGAAGCTAGCTCATGAATGGTTGGAAAAAAGCGAAAATAACCGTTTGTATGTGGTGGGAGAGTTAGGAAGGCAGTATTTTGCTGCCCGCCATATGCCGGTGGAAGAACAGTTCCATTATACCGTTCAGAATCCTACTATGCACAGGGCTCGTCTTATAGCATCTTCCCTGATCGAAGACTATATGGAAGGACGCCTGGATGAAGTGTGGATCATTTATACCCAGATGATAAACAGTATGAAGGTGGAAGCACAGATGGAACAGCTGCTTCCTCTTAAAAAAGAGGATTTCAGCAATGTGGCGATTCCCGCAGATATCCACCAGGAAGAGATCCAGATGGTTCCGTCACCAACAGCAGTTATGGATCATGTGGTGCCAAACTATGTTACAGGATTTATCTTTGGCGCCCTGGTAGAGTCATTTTGCAGTGAGCAGAATGCCCGCATGATGGCCATGCAGTCTGCCAGTGATAATGCAGCAGAGCTGTTAAATGATCTGTCAATAGAATATAACCGTGTGCGTCAGGCTGCCATTACCCAGGAGATCACAGAGGTAGTAGGCGGTGCAAGAGCACAGCGGAAGAAGAATCGATAATGCGTTCAGGGAAAAACAAGGAGACATTTGTTTTTCGTAATCAATAAAAGAAGGAGGAAGCCATGAATAAAGGAAAGATCGTACAGGTAATGGGACCTGTAGTAGATGTGGCTTTTGAAGATGGAAACCTTCCTCATATCCAGGATGCGCTGACTGTAATGAACAATGGAAAGCGCTGTGTCATGGAAGTAGCACAGCATATTGGCGGGGATGTAGTCCGCTGCATTATGCTGGCTGCCAGTGAGGGACTGTGTAAAGATATGGAAGTAGTAGCAACAGGAAAGGGAATTGCAGTTCCTGTTGGTGAAAAAACACTGGGACGCCTGTTTAATGTACTTGGAGATACCTTAGACGGCGGTGAAAGCCTGGAAGGGGAAGAAAAATGGGTCATCCACAGAGATCCACCCAGCTTCGCAGACCAGAGCCCGGTTGTGGAGATGCTGGAAACCGGCATTAAGGTCATTGACCTGTTAGCCCCATACGCAAAGGGCGGTAAGATCGGTCTGTTTGGAGGTGCCGGTGTAGGAAAAACCGTACTGATCCAGGAGCTGATCACCAATATTGCAACAGAACACGGCGGATATTCTATTTTCACCGGTGTTGGAGAACGTTCTCGTGAAGGAAATGATCTTTGGACAGAAATGGGTGAGTCCGGTGTTTTAAAGAAAACAGCCCTTGTATTCGGACAGATGAACGAGTCCCCGGGCGCACGTATGAGAGTGGCGGAAACAGGACTGACCATGGCAGAGTATTTCCGTGATGTAAAGCACCAGAATGTGCTGCTGTTCATTGATAATATCTTCCGTTTTGTCCAGGCTGGTTCAGAGGTTTCTGCCTTACTTGGCCGTATGCCTTCTGCAGTTGGTTATCAGCCAACCCTGGCAACCGACCTTGGCGGTCTTCAGGAGCGTATTGCTTCTACAAAGAACGGTTCTATTACTTCTGTACAGGCAGTTTATGTACCTGCAGATGACTTAACAGATCCGGCTCCTGCAACTACTTTCGCACATCTGGATGCAACTACAGTTCTTTCCAGAAAGATCGTAGAACAGGGTATTTATCCGGCTGTAGATCCTCTTGAGTCTTCTTCACGTATCCTTGAGGAAGATGTGGTAGGAAAAGAGCATTATGAAGTAGCAAATAAAGTAAAGGAAATGCTGCAAAAGTACAAAGAACTTCAGGATATCATTTCTATTTTAGGTATGGAAGAACTGTCTGAAGAAGATAAGCTGACTGTAAGCCGTGCAAGAAAGATCCAGAGATTTTTATCCCAGCCCTTCCATGTTGCAGAAAACTTTACCGGTGTTCCTGGAAAATATGTGCCGGTAAAAGAAACAGTCCGCGGCTTTAAAGCTATTATTGACGGGGAAATGGATGAATATCCGGAAGCAGCTTTCTTTAATGTGGGAACCATTGACGAAGTAGTGGAAAAAGCGAAAGCAGGGAGCGTTATATGACAACATTCTGGCTTAAGGTCATAGCCAGTGACCATGTATTTTATAATGGAAACTGTGAAGCGTTAGTTGTTCCGGCCCATGACGGGGAAGTAGGTATCCTTCCCCACAGAGAGGCCATGATCCTTGCGATCCAGGAAGGAGAACTTAAATTCCGGATTCCGGGAGAACAGGAATATCACCATGCAGTAGTAGGCCTGGGGATCGTTCAGGTAGCAAACAACCGTGTGACCGTGGTGGTTGATACGGCAGAACGGCCGGAAGATATAGATGAAGTCAGGGCAAAGCAGGCTTTGGAACGGGCAAAAGAACAGCTTCGGCAGAAACAGAGCATAAGGGAGTATTATATGTCAAAGGCATCCATGGCGCGTGCATTAAGCAGGCTGAAGGCCAGTCAGCATAAGGGCAGTGAATACCATGGACTTTAATAGAAACATGCAGAAAATAACGCAGACATAAAAAGGCGCGCCGGATATGACGTGCCTTTTTGTGCGTTCTGTGTATCAAAAAGAAGCCGCCTGGCTTACATCCAGTTATTATGCTCTACCAGATAATTACAGAAATCCTTTACAATAGTGCTGTTCTTTCCTTTTTCCGAACAGGTCAGGATGATCTGCCGGCGGCATTTCTGGTCAGTGATCGGAAGCAGCTTTACCGGAAAATGTCCGGGAGAACTGCCAAAATTACTGGTAAGAGGCCCCCAGGAGCAGGCAGGCCAGAAACCGATGCCCATTCCCGCTGCGATCAGGTTGCGCACAGATTCTGTGGTGTCGCTTTCAAAAATGATATGGGGGGAAAATCCTGCTTCCATAAAATAGCTGTTTGTGATCTGACGGATGGGTTTGGAACCACCCAGACAGATGTAATCTGCATCTTTCGTGTCTGTTAAACGGATCGATTCCCTGGAACCATAGGGGGAATGGACAGGAACGGCCAGATACAGATCTTCTTCCAGCATGATCGTAGCGGGATCATTTTCCTTTGGGGCAGTATCCGCTCTCCGGGCTGTTACACATACGTCATAATCACCTTCCTGTCCGGGTGTCTGGTACAGTTGAAAGTTTACGTCCGGACGGAGATTACGGTAGGCAATGATCTTATTGGTGATAAGAGCAGAGGCAGACAGCAGCCGCAGGTGGACTGTATGGGTAGAAGCTTCTTTTCCCTTTCGCAGCTCTTCCGGCAGCCGGTCCAGACTGCTTAATAAAGGAATAAGCCGTTTCTGTAAAAATTTCCCTTCTTCGTTTAATTCAATACTGCGGTTTTTTCTTTCAAACAGCGGAACCCCCAGCTCTGCCTCCAGCCTGTGTATGGCCTGGGAGAGGGCCGGCTGGGCGATCTGTAAGTGTTCGGCAGCCTTGGTCATATGCTGATACTGGGCCGCTACCAGAAAATATCGTAACTGTAGTAATTCCATGTTATACCTCTTCATTTGTTGTCAGATATTAAGTATCTTTATTATAAGCAAAAGCAGAAAAATGTCAAATGGACATGCAGGTGCATTTGGGCTATAATGAGTTAAGAAATTGTGAGGGCAGCTGCCACAGGTGGCGGCAGATCAGAAAGGGGAATATACATAATGAAGGAATTATTATTTATGAAACCGGTTTTCAAGGAAGCTGTATGGGGAGGAAAAAAGCTTCGGGACGAGTTTGGATACGAGATACCAGGCGACAGTACCGGGGAATGCTGGGGTATTGGTGCCCATAAAAACGGTGACTGTACCATTGCAGAGGGAACCTATAAGGGAGAACATTTGTCAAAGCTGTGGACAGACCATCCGGAGCTGTTTGGAAATGAGGATGGAAAGTATGGGAAAGAATTTCCGCTCCTTATTAAGATCATTGATGCAAGATCAGACTTAAGCATTCAGGTTCACCCGGATAATGATTATGCAAGGGAGCATGAAAATGGTTCTCTGGGAAAAACAGAGTGCTGGTATATTTTGGACAGCGAACCAGGAACGAAGATCGTCATTGGCCATTATGCTAAAGACAAGGAAGAATTAAAACAGATGGTAGAAGAGAAGCGGTGGAAAGACCTGATCAGGGAAGTACCGGTTAAAAAAGGTGATTTTTACCAGATCGATCCCGGCTGTGTCCATGCCATTAAAGGGGGAACTGTTATTTTAGAGACCCAGCAGTCCAGTGATATTACCTATCGTGTATATGATTATGACCGTAAATGGAACGGAAAGCTTAGAGAGCTTCATGTAAAACAGAGCCTGGATGTGATCAAAACCCCATTCCAGCCTGCAAAAGACCAGAGAAGCTTTACCCATACGGAAGGAGTTGATCTGGAACACCTGGAAACATGCCCTTACTACACAGTGGAAAAATATGATATCCACGGAAACTGGGATCATGTTTTTAAAGCTGGTTTTGTAAATGTCAGTGTGATCGAAGGAGAAGGAAGCATAAACGGTAAAATGATCAAAAAGGGCGATCATTTTATTATTCCGGCTGGGTTTGGAAACTGCCGGTTTGAAGGGAATATGAGCCTGATCTGTTCCTGGGTATAAGGATCATAAAAGCTTAAAAATAATTTTCCGTTGCTTTTTAGATGGTTAAGTGTTAGGATAATTCCATATCGAGTTAAGAGCAAATGGTGCCGTTTATAAATGGACAGTTATATGATTTCTGTCCAATGTACTCTCGGAATCTTTTTGTACTTGATTTTGCGAGAAGATTTTTTGTCAGTTGTGCCCAAATTTTTGAGGCGTACGCGGTGCGTACGTTGATAAAATTCGGGTGCGACTGGCGGAAAATCGGCCGCAAAGGCAAGTGCATGAAAGACTCCGAGAGTACATTCCATTCATAAAGGGGTAAAAGGGAAGCAGGGGAAGTGCCTGCGCGATCTCGTCACTGTAAGCTGTAAAGGGGATCCGGAAATGTATTTTTCCGTATCTGTTCGTATAAAACGTGGATAGAGATGATAAATATCCGCCACTGGGAAACCGGGAAGGCAGTTTTATATGTGGAAAGCAGCAAGTCAGGAAACCTGCCATTTGTTGGTACAGGAGAAGGTTCATTCCGGGTCACGAGTAATTGATCGTGCCGGTCCTGGAGATGGTCGTATGTATCAGATTTCAGTTTTATAATGCTGGTAATATACCATTTTCATCAGGATTTCTGACTCACAACAGGAAAATGGACTCCTGCGCCCTGCCGGGATTTTTCCCGGACCGATACATAATTATTATGTGTCTTAGGACAAGGAGGAAAATGAAAATGAAATTGAAAAAAGCAATGCTGCTTTTCGCAGCGGCAGCAGTAGCTGCAGGTACCGTAGCAGGATGCTCAGGAGGCGCAAAAGAAACTACAGCAGCTTCCGCAGCAGAGACAAGTGCCGTAGGATCAAAAGAAGAGACTACAGCAGAGGAAACAAAGGAAGAGGAAACAGCTGCTGAAGAAGAGGATGAAGAAAACTACGATACAGGAGATGCAGCATTGGACAACACAAGAAACCAGGATGAGATTGGAGAAAAGGAAATTTTAGTTGTAAGCTTTGGAACCAGCTTCAATGACAGCCGCCGTTTAACCATTGGCGCTATTGAGGATGCCATTGAAAAGTCACAGCCTGACTTTTCTGTAAGAAGAGGTTTTACCAGCCAGATCATCATTGACCATGTAAAGAAGAGAGATAATGTTTCTATTGATAATGTAACAGAGGCTCTTGACCGTGCAGTAAAGAACGGTGTAAAGACCCTTGTTATCCAGCCAACTCACCTGATGAATGGTCTTGAGTATACAGATCTGGTAAATGAGATAGCGGAAAATGCCGATTCCTTTGAACAGGTAGCTGTAGGTGAGCCATTACTTACTTCTGATGCTGATTTTAAGGCAGTGATCCAGGCTATCACAGATGCGACTAAGGAGTATGATGACGGTGAGACTGCGATCTGCTTCATGGGTCATGGTACAGAGGCTGAATCCAATCAGGTATATGCAAAGATGCAGGATATGCTTACAGAAGAAGGCTTTGAGCATTACTATGTAGGTACTGTAGAAGCAACCCCAAGTCTGGATGATGTACTTGCAAAGGTAAAAGAAGGTTCCTATAAGAAAGTTGTGTTAGAGCCATTAATGATCGTTGCAGGCGACCATGCAAATAATGATATGGCAGGTGATGAAGAAGGTTCCTGGAAGACCACTTTTGAAGAAGCTGGTTATGAAGTAAAATGCCTTGTAAGAGGCTTAGGCGAGTTAGAGCCAATCCAGCAGCTGTTTGTAGAGCATGCAAAGGCAGCTGTTGACAGTCTTGCAAAATAATGCTTTTGCAGTTGGATGCAAAATGAAAACACCCCAAAGGCGGCCAGAGAAGACTCTGACTGCCTTTTATTAAAAATGCCCTCCCGGAGCCTTTCATGTATTTGCACTTGCGGCTGATTCCGGGAGAACATAAAATATATATGGGGACCGGGCCGACAGGTCTGGTGACCAGTTCATACAGTGAGAAAGATGGTGGATCAGATGAAGATAAAAAAATATGTATTATGTGCCGGGATCATTAGTTTAGTGGGACTGTCTGCCGGATGCGGACAGAAAGCGGGAAATCCAGAGGCTTCTAAGACAGTTGGTGAGCAGGCGGTAAGTGAACAGGCAGAAACAGCCCAGAGCAGCAAAACAGATTCAGGGGAAGATATAAAAGAGGAGAGAAAAATATCTCAGGATCCAGGTTCAGAGAAGGAAAAAGAGACATCACCTACAGTACAGGTAGTAGAAGAAGGTATGGTGCCGGTAGAAGCCGGTGCGTTAAAAGATGGTGTTTATCCGGCAGAAGTGGACTCCAGCTCTTCTATGTTTAACATTACAGAGGCAGAGCTTACAGTAGCAGATGGAAAAATGACTGTCCGCATGACATTAAGCGGCTCCGGTTATGGAAAAGTATTTATGGGGACCGGGGAAGATGCACAAAAAGCTGATGAAGCAGATTACATTCAGGCAGAAGAGAGTGCGGATGGAAAAAATGTATTTGAGATCCCGGTAGAAGCCCTGGATAAGGGAATTGAATGTGCTGCTTACAGTAAAAAGAAAGAGACCTGGTATGACCGTACCCTGGTGGTCCGGGCTGATTCCCTTCCTGCAGATGCTTACAAAGAAGGAAATACAAAGACTGTAGAAAGCCTGGGATTAAAAGATGGGGATTATACAATAGAAGTAACATTAGAGGGCGGTTCCGGACGCACTACAATAGAGTCTCCGGCAGCATTAACGATTGAAAATGGACAGGCAGCTGCCATTATCACCTGGAGTAGTTCTCATTATGATTATATGAAGATCGGTGATGAGAAATATGAGCCTGTGAATACAGAGGGCAATTCAGCTTTTGAGATCCCGGTCACTGTATTTGACTACAAACAGAAGGTGATCGCAGATACGATTGCCATGAGTACGCCTCATGAGATCGAATATACACTGACTTTTGATTCAGAAAGCATAAAGCCACAGTAACAAATATTGATTTCATGGCTGCAGAAGCAACAGAGATGATAACGGAAAAATGAAGATGAAAAAACAGATTAACAGAAAAAAAGCCAGAGCCGTGTTTTTGCTGGCTGTAACAGTGCTGATACTGGGGATGTGCGTTGGATGCGGACAGAAAGCAGGAAAGACAACGGATACAGGAGCCGTAGAGCATAGAGAGAGTGCTGTTAAATTGCAGGACACAGGGGAAGAAGGCGGGGAAGCCGGTCATGTATCCTGGTCAGGTCTTGCGCCAACAGATACCCTTGATTTAAAATATGCCAGCCAGTTTTCTGTCACCTACTATGGGAAAGAAAGATATGCCCTGATCACCATTGGGGAAGATGAAAAATTTCTGGTAGTACCAGAAGAAGAGCCGGTGCCAGATGGCCTGCCGGAAGATATCACACCTCTTGTAAGACCATTAAACAATATGTATCTGGCTGCAACCTCTGCCATGGACTTTTTCTGTCATCTGGATGCAGTGGATCAGATCACTCTTTCAGGTACAGAAAGTTCCGGCTGGTATTTAGAAGAGCCGAAAAAGGCCATGGAAGAAGGAAAAATGGAGTATGCAGGCAAATACAGTGCGCCAGACTATGAGTACATTGTAGATAAGTCCTGTGATCTTGCCATTGAGTCTACTATGATCTATCACTGTCCTAAGGTAAAGGAGCAGCTGGAAAATCTGGGAGTGCCGGTTTTAGTAGAGCGTTCCAGCTATGAGGCTGACCCTTTAGGACGCATGGAATGGGTGAAGCTGTACGGCGTTCTTACTGGAAAAGAAGGGCTGGCAGAGGAGTTATTTGAAACTGAAATAAAAAATCTGGAAGGTATTTCTGACCAGAAGGATACTGGAAAAACAGTTGCTTTTTTCTACATCACTTCCAAAGGCAGTGTCAATGTGCGAAAGCCGGGAGATTATGTGGCAAAGATGATTCGGATGGCCGGAGGTACTTATGTTCCACAGAATGCAGAAGAAGAGGAAAATGCCCTTTCTACCATGAACATGGAAATGGAGGCCTTCTATGATCAGGCAAAAGATGCGGACTACATTATTTATAACAGTACCATAGACGGGGAATTATCTGCATTAAAGGAACTTATGGCGAAAAGCCCCCTGCTTGCTGATTTTAAGGCTGTAAAAGAGGGGCATGTGTGGTGTACTGGAAAGAACCTGTTCCAGGAAACCATGGGACTGGGAAATATGATACAGGATATCCACAAGATGCTTACAGAGGAAGAACCGGATCCTGGGCAAATGCATTATATCCACAAGTTAAGATAACATAGCCTGATATAGAGTTTAAGGATGCACATTCAGGTAAGACCGGATGCAGGTTTGGCGGAGCATACAGAAAAGCGAAGTATACAGAAAGGGGAAACACAGATTGAAAAGCAGGGAAATATCTGGTATGAAAAAAAGGCGGGCAAATATAACAGGGGGATTTCTGATCCTGTTTGCAGCATTAGTCCTTCTGTTTTTCTGGAACATCTACTCCGGAAGCGTAAGTGTGAAGCCAGAGGAAGTGCTGCAGCTGCTGGTCAAAGGGCCGGGAGAGAGCAGCCAGTCAAGGATACTCTGGGATATCCGTTTTCCCAGAGTGCTGGCAGCTATGCTTCTTGGAGGCGCATTGTCAGTATCTGGTTTTCTCCTTCAGACTTTCTTTGCAAATCCCATTGCAGGACCTTTTGTGCTGGGGATTTCTTCCGGTGCAAAACTTATGACGGCGCTGGTGATGATATTTTTATTGGGAAAAGGCCTGGTAGTTGGTTCTATTGTGCTGATTCTGGCAGCTTTTGCAGGGGCTATGTTTTCCATGGGATTTGTGATCCTTATTTCCAACAAAGTAAACAACATGTCCATTCTGGTGATCTGCGGTATTATGGTCAGCTATATCTGTTCTGCTGTTACGGATCTGGCAGTGACTTTTGCAGATGATTCCAATATTGTAAACCTGCATAACTGGTCATTGGGAAGCTTTTCCGGTATTACCTGGGATAATATTTCTGTAATGGCAGCAGTGATCTTTATTTGTATGGTCTGCGCCCTTTTTCTGGCAAAGCCTGCAGGGGCTTACCAGCTGGGGGAGGTTTATGCAGCCAGCATGGGAGTGGATATTAAGGCATTCCGGCTGGCTCTGATCCTGGTTTCCAGTATTCTTTCTGCCTGTGTCACTGCATTTGCAGGCCCGGTGTCCTTTGTGGGGATTGCAGTGCCTCAGCTGGTAAAAAGCCTGTTTAAGACAACAAAGCCTGTTATTATGATACCGGCCTGTTTTTTAGGAGGCGCTGTGTTCTGCAGCTTTTGCGACTGTATTGCAAGAACCTTATTTTCACCGGTTGAATTAAGCATCAGCACAGTAACAGCAGTATTTGGAGCCCCGGTGGTCATTTATATGATGGTACAGGGAAAAGGGAGAAGGAGATAGGATATGGCAGAGGAAAAGAGTATGACCTATATTTCTGCAGAAGACGTGAGTGTAGGCTATCATGACCTGCCACTGATCGAAAAGATCCATTTTCATGTGGACCGGGGGGAAATACTGACCCTGATCGGCCCAAACGGTGCCGGAAAATCTACTATATTAAAGAGTATTATCGGTCAGTTAAAGCTGATAAAAGGGGCAGTGTGGCTGGATGGAACCACTATGGGAGCCATGAAGGAAAGAGACATAGCTGTCCGTATGTCTGTAATGATGACCGGACGGGTAAAAACAGAACGCATGACCTGCGAAGAAGTGGTGAGCATGGGTCGTTACCCCTATACCGGGAAAATGGGCATCCTTACAGAAAAGGACTGGCAGGTGGTGCATGATTCCTTAAAACTGGTCCGGGGACTGGATCTGGCGGGGAAGGATTTTGAGGCAGTCAGTGACGGCCAGAGACAGAGGGTCCTTCTTGCAAGAGCTATTTGTCAGGAGCCTCAGGTCATTGTGCTGGATGAGCCAACGGCATTTTTAGATATCCGCCATAAATTAGAGCTTTTGTATCTTCTTAAAAATATGGTAAGGGAAAAGCATGTGGCAGTGCTTATGTCCCTTCATGAACTGGATCTGGCCCAGAAGATATCGGATCATATTATCTGTGTAAAAGGGGATAATTCCATTGGATATTTTGGTACTCCTGAGGAAGTTTTCAGTGGGGATCATATAAAAGAGCTGTTTCAGATTGAAAAAGGTACTTATCTTTCCGATTATGGCAGTGTGGAGTTAGAAGCTGTAAAAGGAGAGCCGAAAGTTTTTGTTATAGGTGGAAATGGAACAGGGATCCAGATATACAGAAAGCTGCAAAAACAGGGAATCCCCTTTGCGGCAGGCATATTATGGGAGAACGACAGGGAATATCCGGTAGCAGAGGCATTGGCTTCCCAGGTCATTGGTGAAAAAGCCTTTGAGCCGGTTTCAGAGGAAACATTTAAAAGAGCAGTAGAAGTATTAAAAAGCTGCGAAAAGGTGATCTGCTGTCTGGAAAATTTTGGAACCTATCAGGAATCCTGCAGACAGTTGTGGGAAACAGCAAAGAAACTTGGAAAAATCTAATTAGTTTGCAAAAATCATACATTTTCTATACATTCCCATGGTAGTAGATTTTACATGGCTTTTTTATACTGAAATCATGATCAGAATAAAAAACAATACAAAAAGCAATATAAAAAGAAAGGGAATGTATATGAGAAAGAGAAGAATTGCAGCAGGACTTTTAGCAGGTGTACTGGTGATCGGAGGACAGCAGGTATGGGCTGCTACCACACATTATAATGACTCTTCCGTAACCGGAGGATCACAGGCATGGCAGCAGTGGGTGGCAGACTGGAATCAGGCAGCCACAGATTTTACCAAGGTGTCATTAACTCCAGGCGGTGCAGCATCTGAACTGAATTTTGCATGGTACAGTGAAGGAAATGAGCCAACACCAGTGGTTTATTTTGGAACAGATAAAGATAACCTTGAAGCCTGTCAGGGAACTGCAAGTAATGTAGACACATCTCTTACAGGAGGAAAGGCTTATAGCTACAATTATGTAACAGTAGGCGGACTGAAAGAGAATACAACCTATTATTACTCTGTAGAGAAAAGCGGTGTAAGAACACCTGCTGAAGTTTACAAAACAGGAAGCTTTGAAAATGTAAAGATCCTTTATGTAGGTGATCCACAGGTTGGTGCTTCTAAGGGACAGCCTCAGGGAGAAGGAAAATTAAGTGCAGATTCAGGTGTGGCTAACACAGCAGCACGTAATGACGGTTTTGCATGGGACCGTACCTTAGATGCAGCTCTTGCACAGAACCCGGATCTGAACTTTGTGATCTCAGCAGGAGACCAGGTTAATAAAACAGGAAAGCCAAAGGAAGAAGAGTATGCAGCGTATCTTTCTGCTGATGCATTAAAGAACATTCCGGTGGCAACTACCATTGGAAACCATGATTCTTTAAACAAGGATTACAGTTACCATTTTAATAACCCGAATCCTACCAATCTGGGAATGACAGAAGCAGGGGGAGATTATTACTACAGCTATGGCCCGGGACTGTTCATCGTATTAAATACCAACAACTACAATGTGGCAGAGCATGAGCAGGCTATTAAAAAGGCAGTTGAAAACTTCCCGGATACTAAATGGCGTATTGTGACGATCCACCAGGATATCTACGGATCCGGACTGGATCACTCCGATACAGACGGCATGATCCTTCGTACCCAGCTGACACCTGTTTTTGATAAATATGATATTGATGTAGTTCTTCAGGGACATGACCATACATACAGCCGTTCCAAGATCCTTTATGGAGATGGAAAAACACATGGTTCTTATGAGTTCAGACTGGATGAGACAGGTCTGGATTATGACTGGGATCATGCATACAACAAAAATACAGGGGACAGCATTACTTTAAATCCTCTTTCATCTGATACAGCAGCAGTGGAGGCAAAGGATGCATTTACAGCAGATAATAAGTGCTATACCATTGAAAGCTCCGGAAAATCTGTTGTGACCAATCCAAAAGGAACCCTTTATATGACTGCAAACTCTGCTTCTGGTTCTAAGTATTATGAGCTTATCAATTCACAGCAGGATTATATTGAAGTAAGAAGCCAGAACTGGCTGCCAAGCTACTCTGTGATCGATCTGACAAAGGATGATTTCAAGATCACTACTTACCAGATCACAGATGAAGGAAAGGTAGAAAATATTGATAATACCTTTACCATCCACAAGACAGTAAGCAGATAATAATAAGCAGATAATAAACAGATAAGCCTTAAAACGGCATACAAGACATCAAAGACAAAGACATAGGAGATCAAATTCCGTCCCGTGGAGGCTGAAAGAAAGCCTTGCGGGACGTTGATCGGATAGATCGGGGCAGTGAAAATGGATCAGGCACTAAAAAAACAGGTAAAAAAATATGCAGTTATGACAGTGATCATGCTTATCATGGCACTGGCAGTCATAAAAGTGAATCAGGTGAATAAGACACAGCTGGTCAACCGTACAGGACAGACTTTTGAAACAGGGAAAGTGATCCGTATCCTGGAAGACAACATCCAGGAAGACGGAATGCGTGTGGGGCAGCAGTCTGTAGTCGTAAAGATGACGAGTGGAGTGAAAAAGGGACAGGAACTTACAACTACCAGCAGTGCAGGCTATCTTTTTGGTGCAGCCTGTAAAGTAGGAATGCGGGTAGTGGTTCTCCAGAGCGTTGCAGGGGATTCTGTGATCACAAGCGTATATTCCATGGACCGTAAGGAAGTTATCATCGGTTTTGTGGTTCTTTACTTTCTGGTATTGTGCCTGGTTGGCGGTATGCAGGGCGTAAAAGGTGCGTTGGGACTGATATTTACTTTTGGAGCCATTCTTTTTATCTATCTTCCAGTGGTCTACATGGGATATTCTCCCTTCTGGACAGCCGTATTTATATGTGCAGTCACAACAGCAGTGACCATGTACCTTATTGGAGGTGCCTCGAAAAAGACAGTCTGTGCAGTTGCGGGGACTATAACAGGAGTCCTGATCGCAGGGATCACAGCTACTGTATTTTCAAAATTATCAGGAATTACAGGGTGGAATGTATCAGATATAGAAAGTCTGCTCACCCTTTATGAAACAAATAATATACAGGTAGGCGGTCTTTTATTTTCAGGTCTTCTTATCAGTACATTAGGAGCCGTTATGGATGTAGCCATGTCCATATCCAGTGCCATGAAAGAAATTTATGACCAGAACCCTGATATTTCCCGTATGCAGCTGATCAGAGCAGGAATGCGCGTAGGCCGGGATATGATGGGAACAGACTCCAATACGCTGATCTTAGCTTTTGCAGGCAGCAGTGTGTCAATGCTGATCATGGATTATGCCTATCATCTTCCTTATCTTCAGATCATCAATTCTAATAATATCGGTATTGCCCTGATGCAGGGACTTTCCGGCAGTTTCGGGATCGTATTAAGTGTTCCGGCTACAGTAGCTTTTGCAGCATGGATCTATGCAGGAACAAATAAAATCCATATTTCTTTCTGATCTTTTAACTTCAGCATTATTGAAATGGACGATCAGTGAATGGATGGGGGTACACTGGTGGCTATTTTGAAGCTGATAGGGAAGCAGCATAGTTTTTCAGGATTTCCATATAGTCTCTGGCATGCTGAGAAAGATATTTCTTTTTCTGGTATGCAGCAATGGAAGTGGTGAGCACCGGTTTTGCACCAATGGAAAAGCAGCATCCTTCAGGAAAAAAGCGGGATTCTTCCCGAAAATAGCTTTCTGGGGCAAAGGCAGCTCCGAGTCCCTGGATCGCCAGGCGGATGGACATAGCACTGTTGCGGGTGTGAAGGAGTACTGTTGGTTCCATGGAATATTCTTTAAATAAAGACTGTGCGATGCCGCCGGTATTCTGGTCCGGATATAGAAGGATGAAGTTTTCTTTTTCAAGCATTTTTAAGTCCAGCCATGGATGGAGGAAGCCTTCCTTGGTCTGGGCTTTTTTACATAATGGGTGGTCTTTGTTTAAGACCAGCACGATCTCTTCTTTTCTTAATATCTGATAATCCATATTTTCCGGAAATTTATGTACATTATAAATAGTCAGGTCAATGGAGTTGTCCCCAAGACTGTTTTCTGCTACGAAATTGATGGCTTCCATAATATTTAAGGTGACATAAGGGTGCCGCTTGTGAAAGCCCATAAGGGATGGTTCGATCAATGTTGTACCCATCATAATAGGGGCAGCAATGTTTAAACGTCCTTTTTCCTGGTGGGCAATATCATCAAATTCCTGGCTCCACTGATCACCAAAGGCAGCAATGCGCTCTGCATAGTACAGATAACGTTCACCCATGTAAGTGGGATAGTAGTGATTTTCCCGGCGGTCAAATAGGGGCGCTCCTAAACGTTCCTCCAGGTTTTTTAAATATTTGCTTAAAGAGGGCTGGGAGATATACAGGGATTCCGCAGCCTTTCCGATACTCTGGTGTTTTGCAATAGCGAGAATATAACGGGCTTCTTTTAATTCCATAGTTGTCCTTTCCTGATTTATATCATAGCTTTACTGCATAAAAAATATAGAAAATATATATTTGACTTATAGCATACCACTTTTTATAATGAATGTAAAATATATAAGCATACTTCATTAAGAAACAAATATTTATTAGTAGTATTAATTAATATTTATCAGAGAGGAGAAACAAAGCAATGAAAAAGAGCAGTGCATGGTTTATGCTCATACCAGGACTGATGATACTGTTTTTATTTCTGGCGATCCCATTGTTACGGGTATTGTTTCCAAGCATCTTTTCCGGGGCATATCCGTTTGATGCTTATGTGGGATTTTTCCAGGATGAGTATTACAGAAACATATTTATCCGTACGGTAAAGATTGCAGTGATCACTACTTTTGTCTGTATGGCGGGAGGTATCCCCACAGCTTATTTTATCAGCCGGTGCAGCAAGAAATGGAGAGGTATACTCCTTGCAGCGTCCATTTTCCCGATGATGACCAACTCTGTTATACGAAGCTTTGCATGGATCAATATTCTGGGAAGCAATGGCATTATCAATAAAGTGCTGGTTGGACTGGGAATGGTGCCAAAGCCATTAAAATTATTGTATACCGATTTTTCTATTATTATCGGTTCTGTATATCTGTTTCTTCCGCTGATGATCGTAACAGTAGCAGGTGTTATGGAAAATATTGATGATGACATGATGGAAGCAGCCTTAAGTCTTGGGGCGGCCCGCATGGAAGCCTTTATGAAGGTGATCTTCCCTATGAGTCTTCCGGGCATTATTGTAGGAGGTATCCTGGTATTTACCGGAACGCTGACTGCTTATACAACACCTCAGTTATTAGGAGGCAATTCCAACATGGTACTGGCGACCCTGATCTACCAGCGTGCAATGTCTGTCAGTGACTGGACAGGTGCTTCTGTGATCGCACTGATCATGATAGTTGTAACACTGGCTGTTATCCGGGGCTTCAATGCGCTGGCAGCTAAACTGGATCAAAGAGGTGAGGATTATGCGTAAAAATAAATTTTTGACCATATGGGCAGTGCTGGTGTTCGCATTTCTTGCCATTCCGCTGTTTATCATTACTGTAACAGCATTTGGAGGCGGCAGCGCCATTACATTCCCGATAGAGTCTTTTTCACTAAAATGGTTTGCCAATGTATTTGCCTTAAAATCCTTCCGCCGGTCTTTTATTACCAGCCTGGAAGTGGCATTTCTGGCAACTTTTATCTCCCTTTTAGTGGGTATCCCCGCAGCTTATGCCCTGGCAAGATCTGGTATGAAGGGAAGAGGATTTTTAAAATCTGTTTTCCTGTCCCCTACTATTGTGCCGGGGATCGTTATCGGTTTTATTATGTACCAGTGCCTGATCTTAACCTTAAGAATCCCGGTATTTGCAGGGCTTTTAGTAGGTCATTTTATGGTAACACTGCCATATGTGATCCGTGTTGTAGGTTCTTCTATGGAGCAGTTTGATTTTTCTATTGAAGAGGCAGCATGGAGTCTTGGTTGTCCTAAAACAGCTGCTTTTTTTAAGGTAGTGCTTCCTAATATAACAAGCGGCATTTCTTCCGCGTTTATGCTGGCATTTATCAATTCCTTTAATAATATCCCTGTATCCATGTTTTTATCAGGCCCCGGCGTTTCCACATTCCCGTCAGCCCTGATGAATTATATTGAATATAATTATGATCCTACGGTTTCTGCTGTATCTGTACTTTTAATGGCAGCAACGGTTATTATCATGGTCATTGTAGACCGTACACTGGGGATCGCAGCTCTAGCAAAATAAGCTACAGGTTATTACAGGTGCTGGTCAGACAGATAAAGGAGAAAATGAAAAATGGCATTTATGAGTTTAAAGGACATTGATGTTAGTTACGATAAGAAAAAACAGATCTTAAAAGGTTTGAGTCTTGATGTGGAAAAGGGAGAGCTGGTATCTTTACTTGGTCCCAGCGGCTGCGGAAAATCCACAACACTCCGGGTAGTAGCTGGTTTTATTGATCCTCAGGGTGGAAGTTTTCTGCTGGATGGGGAAGATATGACAAAGGTTCCAGTCCATAAAAGAAACTTTGGACTGGTATTTCAGAGTTATGCATTGTTCCCACATCTTTCAGTGTATGACAACGTGGCTTTCGGCCTTCGTACCAGAAAAATGGATAAGGAACAGATTGATAAAAAAGTAAAGGATATTCTGGAGGTATGCGGTCTTAGTGATCTGGCGAACCGTTTCCCAAGACAGATGTCAGGTGGTCAGAGACAGAGAGTAGCACTGGCCCGTTCCTTAGTCATTGAGCCAAAGCTTCTTTTATTAGATGAGCCATTATCCAATCTGGATGCAAAGCTGCGTCTCTCTATGCGTGTGGAGATCAAACGCCTGCAGAAAAAGTTAGGTATTACAACGTTATTTGTAACCCATGACCAGGAGGAATGTTTTTCAATTTCTGATAAAGTAGCAGTTATGAATGGCGGTGTGATCGAGCAGTATGACACTCCGGAAAATATCTACCGAAGACCTGCAACAGAGTTTGTAGCCCGTTTTATCGGATTTGAGAATTTTCTGGATGTGGAGAAAAAGGCGGACCACGTATATACTCTGGCAGATGGAACTGCATTTAAAACAGCTATGGATTTAGAAGGGAAAGAATATGCAGCAACCATCCGTCCAGATGATATCCGTCTGGCAGATGAGACTGCTTTTGAAAATGTACTTGGCGGCAAAATAGGAGTACGCACATTCCTTGGAAAGAGCTATCAGTATGAAGTGGAGACTGCAGCCGGGATTTTAAAGGTAAATATGGGTACAGACCATGTATTTAAAGAGGGAGATGTGCTCCGTCTGTATCTTCCGGAGGATAAGCTGATCCTGGTCAGAAGATAAATAAGGATTGCGGGAGTGCAAAGCACCCGGCGATCGGTATCAGAGAGATTAAAATATTTATATATTAAGAATTTATTTTAAGAAGGAGATCATTATGAAAAAGAGATTAGCAGTAGTACTTTGTGCAGCAATGATGTTATCTGCTTGCGGCGGGGCATCTGGTTCTGATCAGGCAGCAGATAACAAGGGACAGGAAGCAGATTCTAAAGCTGACAGCAAAGAGGCGTCTAAGGGAGATGGAAAACTGGTCCTTTCTACATATGGGCTGAGCGAAGATATTTCTGAGGATGAGGTATATGCTCCGTTTGAGCAGGAATTTGGCTGCAAGATCGTAACAGAAACAGGTGGTACCAATGACCGTTATACCAAGCTGGCAGCAGACAGCGAATCTTCTATTGATGTGATCGAGCTTTCTCAGGCCATGACTGCAAAGGGCGTAGATGAAGGACTTTTTGATACCATTGACTTAAGTAAGATCCCAAATGCCAAGAACCTGATCCCAGCTGCAAAAGAACTGGCTGAAAATGGCCAGGGCATTCCATATACCATTAACAGTATTGGTATCATTTATAATCCGGAGCTGACCGGTTTTGAGATCAAGAGTTTTGATGATCTGTGGGATTCACGTCTGGAAGGAATGGTTTCTATTCCTGAGATCACAACTACCTTTGGACCTGCTATGGTTTATGTAGCAGGCAATCACGCAGGTACTCCTGTGGCAGAGGATGAAGGTAAGGCTGCCTTTGAGACACTGGCAGAGTTAAAGCCAAATCTTGTTAAGACTTATACAAAATCTTCTGACCTGATCAACATGTTTACTTCAGGTGAAGTAGCAGCAGCTGTTGTAGGTGATTTCGGTGTTCCTACCATTGAAGCAGCAAATCCTGATCTGGTATACGTAACTCCAGAAGGAACTTATGCAAACTTTAATACCATTAACATTACCAAGAATTGTAAGAACATAGATTTGGCTTATGAATATTTAAATTACCGTATCAGTCCAGAGCTGCAGACTAAGACTGGTAAGGCATTAAATGAAGCTCCTACAAACACAGAGGTTGATTTTAATGAAGAAGAAGCAAAAGATATGACCTATGGGGAAACTGCTGATAACGCAAAAATCGTAGATTATTCTTTTGTAAACCCAATCTTAAACAACTGGATCGACCAGTGGAATAGAACTATTAACCAGTAGGAGAGAATATATGACCGCTGATCTTATCATTAAAAACGCTAATGTCTTTATGACCTACAGACAGTGTTTTGAAAAGCGGGATGTGGCAGTTGCAGGGGAAAAGTTTTATTGCGTTTCCCCTGCAATTGTTTATCCTGGGGTGAAGACCATTGATGCCAAAGGAAAATATATGATCCCTGGTCTGATCGATATCCATATGCATATTGAAAGCTCTATGACAACACCGGTGGAATTTTCCAGAATCACACTTCCCTATGGTGTGACTACTGTTGTGGCAGATGCTCATGAAATAGCTAATGTGTTTGGCGTGGAAGGCATAAAAAGCTTTATGAGCCAGAAAACAGAACAGGATATTTTCTGGGCGATCCCTTCCAGCGTACCGGCTACTAATGAAATGTTGGAGACACCGGGAGCCTTTCTTTATCCTGAGGATGCAGCGAAAATAGCTTCGGCTCCGGGGGTGCTCTGCCTGGGAGAGATAATGAACTTTAAGGATCTTTGTGCTGAAGGGTACAGTAAGACAAGGGAAATGATCCGGCTTTGCAGGCAAGCGGCGCCTTTGATGCGTATTGAAGGCCATTGTCCGGGACTTTCCGGGGAAGACTTAAACCGCTTTATCTATGAGGGGGTGGATGCGGACCACACTCAGCAGACAACTCAGACTGTATTAGAAAAAGCGGATCTTGGAATGTTTTTGGAGCTGCAGCTTAAGTCTTTGCGGACGGAAGTAGTAAAGGTTGTCTGTGATAAGGTATTATATGAAAATGTAGCTCTGGTCACTGATGACACCATGGCAGATAAGCTGGCAGAGAGTCAGTTAAATGGGATTGTAAAGAACGCTGTAGAAGCTGGTATGCCTGTAGAAAAGGCAATCTACTGTGCTACATGGACACCTGCAAGGAGGATGCATTTAGATGACCGGGGAATGATCGCACCGGGAAAGATTGCAGATTTTGCTCTTTTAGAATCTCTTGAAGAAATGCAGCCGGTCATGGTATTTAAAAGTGGAAGCTGCGTATATGAAAAAGGTGTACTGGAAGAAGAACAGGCAGAAATACAGGCGGGAAAGCTGACAGAAAAGCAAGTAGAAAAGGTTTTTTCTGTGGGAGATTTCCCGGAGCATTTTTATCATTCGGTCCACTGCCGGTCGGCTGTAAAAGAGGATTTTCAGATCAAAGTGGAAAATCGGTCGGCTGTTTTTGCAGAGGTAAATGTGATAAAAATATCGGATTTTGGCACTGCCACAACACCTGTTACACGGAGATTATCTGTTAAAAACGGGTATATCTGCTGGAAGGAAGCAGGACTGTCCCTGGCAGTAGTGTATGAGCGTCATGGGAAAAATGGAAATATTGCCAAAGCGCTGGTAGAAGGCACCTTAAAAAAGCCGGGAGCAGCAGCAACTACCTGGTCTCATGACAGCCACAATCTTCTTGTTGTGGGAAATAGCGAGGAAGATATGGAACTTGCCCAGAAAAAGGTGAGAGAGCTTCAGGGAGGATATGTGGTGTATGCTGGTGGAAAGCTGGCGGCGCAGACAGCTCTTCCTATAGGGGGCATTTTATCGGATCAGCCGATGTCTGTTCTGGGAGAACAGCTGGGGCAGGTGCGAAAGGCTATGGAAGATCTGGGCTATGACAATAATAATGTGATCATGTCCATGTCTACATTGTGCCTTCCGGTATCGCCAAGACTGAAGCTGACGGATTTCGGATTGTTAGAGGTAAAGACCCAGGAGAAAGTGCCTTTAATCCAGAATTATTTTGATAAAAATGGAATGAGGATCTGAAAGTGAAAACGATCATTCAAAATGGAATTGTAGTGACCATGGATCAGCAGATGCATGTGTGGGATCATGGTTATGTGATAATAGACGGAACAAAAATTGTGGAAGTAGGACCTGAAAGTGGGCTGATGGATAGAAAGGCAGTTTTGTCCCGGGCAGGAGAAATCTGGCAGGAAAAGGATGCCCGAAGAGGGATCATCATGCCGGGAATGATCAATACCCACAGTCATCTGGGGATGATTCCTTTCAGAGGCTTGGGGGATGACTGTAAGGATCGTTTGCGGGTATTTCTGCTTCCTATGGAATCTCAGGCAATGGACGGGGAGCTGGCAGCGGCATCTGCCAGATATGGCATTTGTGAACTGCTGCTTTCCGGTGTGACTACGGTTCTGGATATGTATTATTTTGAGGAAAAAGTAGCCCATGTCATGGATCAGATGGGTATCCGGGGAATTGCAGGGGAGACAGTTATGGAAGATGCCACATGTGATTCATCTTGTGCAGAGGAAGCTCTGGAACAGGGGGTGGATCTAATACGGACTTACAGAAACCATCCAAGAGTGAAAGGTGCACTGACCCCACATGGAACTACTACCTGCAGTGGAGAACATATGAAAATGGCGTTGGAAGAGGATATAAAGGGAAATACGGTTTTTACCCTCCATACTGCGGAAATGGATTATGAAATAACGTATCTGGCAGAAAAATACCAGATGAGCCCTGTGGAGTACCTTAATTCCCTGGGGCTTTTAGGAGCACATACGCTGACAGCCCATAGTATCCGCCTGACAGAGACAGATTGCAGGCTGCTAGCGGAAACGAAAACCAATGTAGCCCACTGTATTGGTTCCAACACTAAGGCAGCAAAAGGAGTGGCACCGGTAGCGCAGCTTCGCAGTCTGGGAGTGAATGTAGGTCTTGGTACGGATGGACCTGCCAGCGGAAATACGCTGGATCTGTTTACCCAGATGCGTATGTGTGAAAATTTCCACAAAAACACCTTAAAGGACAGAAGCGCTTTTCCTGCAAAAGAGATTGTAAAAATGGCAACCATTGAAGGCGCAAAAGCTTTAGGACTGGGAGATGTGACCGGTTCTTTAGAACTTGGAAAAGAGGCGGATCTGGTGATCATCGAAACAGATTCTTCTAATATGTTTCCTGTATATGATCCTTATTCAGCTTTGGTCTACAGTGCCTTTGCGTCTAATGTACGGGATGTATATACTGTCTCTTATACACATCTCCGAGCCCACGAGACGG
>UQJF01000009.1 GCA_900541315.1 uncultured Clostridium sp.
CCTTTTCTTTTAATTTTATCAGAAAAGGGGCGTGTTCACAATTTATTTACTCATGCGTTTGTCATGGTTTTATGCGAATGGTTTTTTGTGCCATGTTTTTTATGAGATAGTATCATGCCGCAGGGCAACACTTTAATAGAAATATGCCAGATAATTTGCTATAATAAAGGAAGTGGATTGGAAAAGGAAAGAGGACATTATATAAAAACAGGAGGAAGAGAATGAAGTACAGAACCATGCGCTTTATCGGCGGAGAGGAAAATGTGTCCCTTTTGGGTTTAGGATGCATGCGTTTTCCATTAAAAGAGGACGGAACCATTGACGAAGCCCAGGCAGAGGCAATGATCGAAAGAGCAATAAATGCAGGTATCAATTACATTGACACAGCTTATCCATATCATAAGGGAGAAAGTGAGCCATTTTTAGGCAGAGCCCTGAAGAAATATCCCAGAAACAGCTTCTATCTGGCAACCAAGCTGCCGGTATGGCTGGTAAACTCTGTAGAAGATGCGGAGAGACTGTTTAAAGAGCAGTTATCCAGGCTTCAGACCAAATATATTGATTATTATCTGCTCCATGCTTTAGATGCAGGCAGATGGGAAAAACTGGTAAAAGAAGGGATCATCCAGTGGGCAGAAGAGAAAAAGGCAAGCGGACAGATCCGTCATCTGGGATTTTCTTTCCATGATACATATTCGGTATTCAGAAAGATCCTTACTTATCGCCAGTGGGATTTCTGCCAGATCCAGTACAATTATATTGATACCCAGATCCAGGCGGGAGATAAAGGCTATGAGCTTGCAGCTAAAATGGGTGTTCCTATGGTGATCATGGAACCTGTAAAGGGCGGCCGTCTGGCAGAACTGCCGGAAGAAGTAGAGGAAGTTTTAAAAGAAGCAGATCCGGACCGGTCTGTTGCTTCTTACGCACTGCGTTGGGTAGGAAGTCATGAGAATGTAAAAGTGATCTTAAGCGGAATGTCCTCTATGGAACAGTTAGAGGATAATCTGGAAACATTTGGAAAATTCCAGCCGCTGACAGAGTTGGAAGAGGAAGCAGTTGAAAAAGCTGCTGACCTGATCCGCAGCCGGATGAAAAATGGCTGTACCTCCTGCCGTTACTGTATGCCATGTCCATTTGGAGTAAATATTCCGGAAATGTTCTCCATCTGGAATAACTGCGCTATGTTTGATGAAGCAGAAAAAGCAAAGAAAGCCTATGGTGAGCAGAAGAAGCAGAATGCATCTGCTGACCTGTGTAAAAAGTGTGGGGCATGCGAAAAGGTCTGTCCTCAGGGATTATCCATAAGGGCAGACCTTGAAAAAGTAGCAAAGGAACTGAATACAGAAGAGGTTTAATTTGCAAGAAAGCCTTTTCCGATGATCTCGCTGGAATTGGAGATCAGCATAAATGCAGTAGGCTCTACACGTTTAATATAGTTGCGGAGCTTTAATGCCTGACTGCGTTTCATGGTAGTCATGATAACGGTCTTATCATGGTGAGTGAAAGCACCCTCTGCGTGGTATACAGTAGCACTGCGGTTTAAATCATTGATAATGAAATCACATATAGGTTTCGGATCATCGCAGATAATATTGAAACATTTGCAAAGGTTGATATTCTCGATCACATCATCGATCACCAGTGATTTTGCGGCAAGACCGATAGTAGAGAACAGACCGGTCTCCACGCCGAAAATAAAGTAGGAAGCGATAACAGAGGCAATGTCTACTAACATCAGTACGGTACCGATATTCATGCTGGAATATTTCTTTAAGATCATGGCAATGATGTCGGTGCCGCCGCTGGATGCCCCGATATTAAAGAGGATCGCAGTTCCCACAGCCGGAAGGAAGATGGCAAACATCAGCTCAAGAAGCGGCTGGCTGGTAAGCGGTGCGCTTAATGGGCAGAAACGCTCAAGAAGGGATAAGCTGACGGACATGACCATGGTTGCGTATACAGTTTTCAATCCAAAGCCTTTGCCCAGGAATAAGAATCCGAACAGCAGAAGGGCTGTATTGGTAACAGATGTAAAATCACTGGCAGACCAGTGGGTCAGCTGGCTGACAACAGTGGAAAAACCGGTGATGCCACCAAAGGCGAAGTGGTTCGGGAATTTGAAAAAGTAGATTCCTACTACCATGATCCAGATACTGACGGTAATTAATCCATATTCATAAATGGTACGCAAAAATGGACTTTTTATTTCTTTCATCATCATAATGACTTAAATGCTCCTTGATCATATTTCTTAATTTTATTAAGTGGGCTTTTCATATCCTTAACCCTCTCTTATAATAGTAGGGTAAGGTTACAAGTGCAATCACCTTTTTTGCTAATATAACCACAATAAAATGGCTGTGATAAGCGCTGGAGTGTGAGTTGCTTAGAAAGGAGAAGGTAATTACTATGGAAAGAGAAAAACAGGAAGCCTGGGAACTGGCAAAACAGCTGGTGCAGATCGACAGCTCAGATCCCGGAGCCTATGAAGAAGAGATCGGTCTGTGGATCACAGACTGGTTCAAGAAACAGATCGCAGACTTTGGGGGCCAGCTGGCAGACCAGATCCATGTAAGCCGTCTGGAAGTTCTGCCCGGACGTTATAATGTAATGGCAAAGATACCTGGAAAAACAGAAGGACCGGGACTTATTTATATCTGCCATATGGATACGGTCATGCTGGGGGATGGCTGGGATGAGGATATTTCCCCGCTGGATGCTATGATCCGTGACGGAAAAATGTATGGTCGTGGTGCCTGTGATATGAAATCCGGTCTTGCCTGTGCTTTAACTGCCTTTAAAAATATGGTAAAGAAGGTGGGAGAAAGAGGCGAACTGCCAGAAAAGCCATTTTCCATGATCTGTTCCGTAGATGAAGAGGACTTTATGCGTGGTGTAGAAGCTGCTATTAAGGCCGGATGGGTCACAAAAAATGACTGGATCCTAGATACAGAGCCAACTGACGGCCAGATCCAGGTAGCCCACAAGGGAAGGACCTGGTTTGAACTGACCATGACAGGAATTACTGCCCATGCCAGCAATCCATGGAAGGGAGCCGATGCTATCGCAGCTATGGCAGAAGCCATCAGCAGCATAAGAAAAGAGATCAGGGCATGCCCGTCTCATCATGATCTGGGAATTTCTACAGTCACTTTTGGTCAGATCACTGGCGGCTACCGTCCATATGTAGTTCCGGACAGTGCGAAAGTCTGGATTGATATGCGTCTGGTCCCGCCTACAGATACAGCGGCAGCCAAAGCCATTGTAGACCGGGCTATCAGGAAAGCAGAGGAAGAGATACCGGGAGTTAAAGGAAGTTATATTATTACCGGAGACAGACCATATGTAGAAAAAGATGATGATTCAGAGCTTTTGGCGAATTTAAAGGCAGCTGTAAAGGAAACAACGGGAGAAGAAGCTGTAGTAGGTTCCTTTAACGGTTACACAGATACAGCAGTAATCGCAGGGACTTTGATGAACCACAACTGCATGTCTTATGGACCGGGAAGTCTGGAGCTGGCTCACAAGCCAAATGAGTATGTTCCGTATGAAGATGTGTGCAGAGTGGAGAAGGTGTTGTCTGTTCTGGCTGAAAATGTGCTGTTTAGCTGAGGATTTCCGTATTTTTAAGACTTATTTAATGATTTTCATGGGGTATTGGTTTTGCCTTTTAAAAGAAAGTGTGCTATAGTGTAACCAATGCGCAGAACATGGATTTCTGTGGTTTTATAAAAGTCTTATTAAATACGTGGTTTAAGGAGAAAAAGTATGAAAGAAACTGCATTGGTGATCATGGCAGCTGGTATTGGCAGCCGTTTTGGCGGCGGAATTAAGCAGTTAGCACCGGTTGGCCCAAATGGTGAGATCATCATGGATTATTCCATTCATGATGCTATTGAAGCAGGATTTAATAAAGTAGTATTTATTATCCGTAAAGATCTGGAAAAGGATTTTAAGGAGATCATCGGAAACAGGATCGAAAAACAGATCCCGGTCATCTACGCATACCAGGAGCTGGATGCTCTTCCAGAAGGATATGAAGTGACAGAAGGACGTACCAAGCCGTGGGGAACCGGTCAGGCAGTTCTTACTGTAAAGGGCCTGATCGACTGCCCATTCCTCGTTATCAATGCAGATGACTATTACGGAAAAAAAGGCTTCTGCAAGATCCATGAATATATGGTAAATGAGATGAAAGAGGACGAAGATGTTTATGACATCTGCATGGGCGGTTTTATCTTAAAGAATACCTTAAGCGACAACGGCGCTGTTACCAGAGGTGTCTGCGAAGAGGAAAATGGCATTCTGAAAAAAGTAACAGAGACTTATAATATCCGCATGATGGAAGATGGGCTTCACGCATCAGATGATGCAGGAAATCCTGTAAAGGTGCTTCCTGAGCAGCTGGTTTCCATGAATATGTGGGGACTTCCGGTCAGCTTCTTAAACGAACTGGAAAAAGGCTTCCCTGAATTCTTAGATAACTTAAAGCCAGGTGATATCAAAGCAGAATACCTCCTTCCAAAGATCATTGATCAGTTAGTACACGAAGGCAAAGCAAAGGTCCGTGTTCTGGATACACCGGATAAGTGGTTCGGTGTTACCTATAAAGAAGACAAGCAGGCAGTTGTAGATGCCATCAGAGGTCTGATCAGCGCCGGAGTTTATAAAGAGAAGCTGTTTGATTAATTAAACAGGTAATGTAGAAAATATACTATGTAATATAGAAGACACAGCAGAAATGCAATTTACGCTTTCTGCTGTGTCTTTTTTGTGGTTCAAAACCTTTAGCAGTTGGCGCAATGACAAAAGTGCAGCTGAATGCAGAACTTCAAAAAGGCGTTGATTCTATTTGATCTATATGCTCTATTTTTTACGCTTATTTCAAGAAAACAGCCTAACAGTCAGGCAAAAAGGAAACGAAAGCGATATTGCTCGGGTATAAAGGATGGACTGAGACTAAAAAGTACGATAAAATCAGTATTAGAAATGATACCCTGAAATCAGGAGTTGATGGAGAATATTTGTTATGATCAGAAAGATGCAGAACATAGATATTAATAGAGTTGCTGACATATGGTTAAAGACCAATCTAAAAGCACATTATTTTATTTCTGAGCAATATTGGAAAAGTAATTATGAATTAGTGAAAGAAATGATGTCACAAGCGGAAGTCTATGTGTATGAAGATGATAAAATGATTCAAGGATTTGTAGGAATAAGTAACGAATACATTGAAGGTATTTTTGTTCCTGATGAAATGCAGTCATGTGGTATAGGTAAACTTTTATTAGATTATATCAAGAATAAAAAACTTAGATTACGGTTAAATGTATATCAGAAGAATATCAGAGCCCTTTCTTTTTACCAAAGAGAAGGGTTCGATATTCAATGTGAAGGATCAGATGCAGCTACTGGTGAAAAGGAATACACAATGTTGTGGCAGCAGAAATAGAAAGCGGAATTTATCACAGGTGAAAACATCTGCCAAGAGAAAATCTTATCAATACGAGAGAATATTGAATAAAACTCATCACTGTCGCCTATACTATAAAAACGGAATCAGTACAGTTATTTACGAAACGATGTACTGGTTAGGTTATAAGAAAACAGGCAAACATGAAACGGATACCGGGGTGGAGAACTTGGCGATGAGATTGTGGAAGTCTTTTCGTATGCAGCGAAGAGGCGATATTTCTTATTATGATACAATGGGGGAGTTTGAGGCGGAGCGGTTTGCGGTGAATTTGAACCAGCTGATCGCCGAGGAAATGGTAGAAAAACAGAAAGCAGGGGTAATATTTCTGTGTATCGGTACAGATCGTTCTACAGGGGACAGTCTGGGGCCGCTGGTGGGGCATAAGCTTCGAAAATACAGATTGAAAAAGGCGGCTGTGATCGGAACTCTGGATAAGCCGGTCCATGCCATGAACTTAGAGCTTTATGCAGCCTATATACACAACCATTTCCCAAATCATGTGGTAGTGGCCATCGATGCATCCGTAGGAAGTCCGGATCACGTTGGATTTGCAACATTGGGAAAAGGGGCACTGCAGCCGGGACTGGGAGTTTCCAAGGAACTGGGAGAAGTAGGGGATATTTCCATTACCGGGATCGTGGGCGGTGCAGGCAATCATGATCCTGTGATGCTCCAGAGTGTGAGGCTTTCTATGGTGATGAAAATGGCAGACTGTATATGTGAAAGCATTGCCCTTGTCGAACGATTTTGGGAAAATACAGCCATAATATGACAAAAATTTAGCACCTCTTTTGCTATTCTTATGTGAGAACATATAGGAACAGCAAAAGGGGTGTTAAATATGGGCGAATTATATGAGCTTTATCCCAAACTGCCGAAAAATATCCGGCAGATCGGGGAACGTGATACAGTATTGCGGCTTTATGTGGAAGATTATGTGAATACATATTTAAAGCGGCTGAAACCAGGAAATGGGCAGAATCTCCGTGTGGGGCTGCTTCTTGGAAACCGGGAGATCCATGAGGACATGCCGTATGTATTTGTGGATGGTGCCATGGAAATGGAACTGCTGCCTCAGGACGGTGAAAAGGTGGTATTTACAGAGGAAGCCTGGAAAAGGGCATATCAACAGGTAGAGACCATGTTCCCAAGAAGAACGGTTCAGGGCTGGTTTTTATGCGCAGGAGAAGGCATTACCTTAAATCCGCTGAATTACTGGCGGCAGCACAGCCAGTATTTTACAGGAAAAAACCAGCTGATGTATTTAAACAGCGGTCTGGATGGGGAAGAAGCGGTTTACATCACATCCACAGATGGCTTTTATCAGCTGCGTGGCTACAGCATTTATTATGAGCGTAACCAGCTGATGCAGGATTATATGATTGCCAGAAAGGATATCCTTCGGGAGGAAAGCAGGACAGATGACCGGGCGATCCGTGATTTCCGCAAAAAAATGGACGAGCACAGAACGGCGGCTGTACAGCAGAAAAGTACGGTAAATGTCCTTTCCGGCCTTTGCAGCGTACTGGCAGTCATGGTACTGGCCGGAGGTGTTGCCATGTTCAATAATTATAAAAAGCTTCATGAAATGGAAGAGGTAGTGGCATCAGCAGACCCGGGGGCAGTGATCCGGGAAGCAAGAGGCGGTGTATATCCAAGTGAGGGGGAGAAAAAAAGCCGGGAATCAGCCATGGAGGTATTGCCGGAGACTATGGTGCCGGATGATGGGTTGTCTGGAACTGAAACAGACACTTCAGAGAGTGGAAGTGAAGCTGGTGCCGCAGATGCAATGGTTTCAGGGCAGACAGATGCTGTTTCCGGGACAAACGAAGATACAGCCCGGTCAGGACAGATGCTGCAGTCCAAGGTGGCTGGTTCCGGTCAGGAATCTGTACCGGAAACAACAGATGGCGCATCTGCACAAACCACTGCTGCTTTTGCAGAACCTGCTAATTCCACACCATCTTACAAAGTATATATAGTAGGTGAAGGAGAGACGCTTTATGGAATCTGTTTTAAGGAGTACAATAATATCAGAAAGCTGGAAGAGATCTGCCGTATTAATTCCCTGACAGATGAAAACAGTATTTATGCGGGCCAGAAGCTGCTGCTTCCCTGAAATGTTCCAAAAAGTCAGAGATATTCAGATTTATTCAGAGCTATTTGCATGGATTAGTTGTCGATTTTTCCAGTGAAATGTTGTATACTTAAGCGGGTGTAAGAGAATATGAACATTATACGATTGCTATAAAAGAACATTTCACAGGAGACAAGGATGGATAATTCCAGTTTAATGAACCGTGAAAATAAAAAAAGGCAGCTGCGACGCCAGATCGTTCCTCCTATGTACCAGAATGAACAGGAAAGCGAACAGGCGATCCGCAATGCCCATAAAAAGACCGTCAGAAAGCGTATGACGATCTTTATCATTGCAGCAGTGCTTTTAGGCGGCGCTGCTTTTAGTATTTATTATTATGACCGCTATCATACCTTCTATGATTTCCAGGTGGTGTGGGAAAAGAGTCTGACTGAGGAAAATCAAGAAGCAGCGATCCAGGGGGAAGGTAGTTTCTGTGGATATATGGAATTTGGTGACGGTGTGATCAAGTACACCAAGGACGGAGCTTCTTACATAGACAGCAGGGGAAAAGCCATCTGGATGCAGAGTTATGAGATGAAATCACCCTTTGTCACTGTAAATGGTGATTTCGCAGCTATTGGGGACAAACAGGGAAATTCCATTTATATCTGCGACCGCAGTGGCTGTCAGGGACAGGTTACTACCACACTGCCGGTCCTTTCATTGTCCGTATCTGCAAAAGGAGTGGTAGCTTCTGTACAGGAGGATTCCAAGGCAAGTTATATTTATCTGTATAAAAAGGATGGAAGTGCCCTGGATATTTATGTGAAATCCCTTCTTTCCGGAGATGGTTATCCGGTGGATGTAAGCCTTTCACCAGGCGGAACCCAGTGGATCACCTCGTTTATGTATCTGGAACAGGGAATGATCAAAAATAAGATCGTATTTTACAATTTTGGCCTTGGAAAGAATGACCCGAAACGAGTAGTGGGCATTTTTCTTCCAGAGGATCTAAGTGATGCCATGGCAGGAAGAGTCCGGTTTATGGATGAAAGCCATGCAGTGGCCTTTACTGATAAGGGACTGCAGTTTTTCTCTACCCGTGTGGAAACTTCTCCGGAATCCACCAGTCAGATATTGCTGGATGAAAATATACGCAGCATCAGCTATAATGATCAGTATGCCGGTGTTATAACGGATAATGGGTCTGGTGCTGACCCATACTGTCTGCGCATTTATAAGCCGGATGGAAGCACTGTATTTGAGACTACCTTTAGTTATCAGTATACTGGGTTTGACATAGAGGGTGATCTGGTAATGCTGTATAATGATAATTCCTGTTGTATTTACAACATGGCGGGAACCCGGAAATTCAGCGGAACCTTTGATTTTACTGTAAATAAAGTTCTTGCCGGCCGTTTCCCCGGAACCATTCTTGTAATGGGAAACCAGAAAATGGAAGAGATACGGCTGAAGTAAGGCAGTCGTACAATAGTAAACCAGTCGTACAATAAATAGTAAATCAGCCATACAATAATAAACCAGTTATATAATAATAAAACCAGGAAAGAGAGGATATATACTATGGGGATGAAGTGCATCGGTGTTGATATAGGGGGAACCAGTGTAAAGATCGGTCTTTTTGAGACTACAGGAGAGCTTTTGGACAAGTGGGAGGTAAAGACCCGTAAGGAAGACGGCGGAGTGAATATCCTGCCGGACGTGGCAGCGTCTATCCGTAAAAAACTGGATGAAATGGGACTGGACCTGAAGAAGGATATTACAGGCGCCGGAATGGGTGTTCCGGGACCTGTTATGCCTGATGGATATGTGGAAGTATGTGTAAATCTTGGCTGGCGGGATCTGAACCCGCAGGAAGAGTTAAGCAGTCTCTTAGACGGCATTCCTGTAAAGAGCGGAAATGATGCTAACGTGGCAGCTCTTGGTGAAATGTGGCAGGGAGGCGGAAAAGGCTATTCTGACCTGGTCATGGTCACTTTAGGGACCGGAGTTGGCGGTGGTGTTATCATTGACCAGAAGATCATTGCAGGAAAACATGGGCTTGGGGGAGAGATTGGCCATATTCATGTGCGTGATGATGAGTGGGAACACTGCAACTGCGGCGGTGTAGGCTGCTTAGAGCAGGTAAGCTCTGCGACCGGTATTGCAAGAGAAGCAAGAAGGACCATGGCAAAATCTGATAAGCAGTCCATGCTTCGCCAGTTCGGTGATAATGTAAGCGCAAAGAACGTGTTAGATGCCGCAAAAGCAGGAGATGAGATGGCATTGGAGGTAATGAAGACCGTCAGCCACTATTTAGGTCTGGCACTGGCACAGGTAGCTCTTACTGTAGACCCGGAAATTTTTGTTATCGGCGGCGGTGTATCAAAGGCAGGACAGTTCCTTATTGATATGGTCCAGAAAGATTATGACTATTTCACCCCGATCTCCAAGAATAAGGGTAAACTGGGGTTAGCAACACTGGGAAATGACGCAGGTATTTATGGAGCAGCAAGATTGGTATTGTAGTAGTAAATCATTGCATATTGTGAAAAAAATAATTATAATGATGGTATGGGGAATCATTATGAAATATACAGAAAGAGTGGGAAATTTATGCCTATACCATCGAAAACTGAGAGTATCCAGACTCTCAGTGTAAAAGACAGGATTTATAATGTTGTGTGCGAATGGATCATTACCGGAGTCCTTAAATCCGGGGAAAAGATCCTTGATTCAGAGCTGGCCCAATATTTTGATGTTAGCCGCACCCCTGTAAGAGAAGCCATCCAGATGTTAGAAAGACAGAAGCTGGTAAAGGTGATCCCAAGTAGAGGGACGATAGTTGCCAATATTGAAATTGAAGATACAGAAAAATGTTACCGGCTTCTGGCAGAGATCCAGGCATTTGCAGCAGAGGAAGCATGTGAACGGATCAGTGAGGAACAGCTGCAGGCTTTAAAAGACTGTTATGATCAATTTGCCACAGCTTGCGCGGACGGAGCTGTGGAACAGCTGCTTTCAGGGGATACAAAGTTTCATGAGATCATTGTAAAAGCGGCTGACAATGAATATGTTGAAGATTTTTCAAGAATACTGCAGTTGCATATCAGCAGGATAAGATATCACTATTTTCATGAAAATGTAAATCCCATCCGCTCAGTGGGGCATCATGAAAAAATATTACAGGCTCTTGTGGAACGAAACAAAGCCAAGGCCAAAGAGATTATGCGTGAGCACTGGCTGCTTTCTATGGAGTATTCCCTGGATATTGCCAGAAAGATGCAGATTTAAAAACATGCAAATTAAAAATATAACGATCAGTTTCCTAAATTATGGAAACTGATCGCTTTTTTTGCGCCTTTTTATGTCAAAAACACCAATAAAAGCACAAAAAATTCTACAAAAGTAACAAAAACACACAATACACTTGCAAAACACATCAAAGTAATGTATAAATAAAAGTGCAATATATCGCATATCGAATATTGCAGATAAAATAGAAAGTAAAAAATAAATATAAATGCAGGAGGTAAGAAATATGATCAGCAACGAGGAACTGGTAAAACTTTGTCAGGATGTGATCCGTATCCCCAGCCCGTCAGGACACGAAGAAAAGGTGTCAAAATTTCTGAAAGGCAAGATGGAGGAGCTTGGATTTGATGAAGTGAACATCGACCGCTACGGAAGCGTTTACGGTGTGATCCATGGAAAACGTCCAGGAAAAACTATTTTAATGGACGGTCACATTGATAACGTAGACGTAATTGATGAAGACCAGTGGAGCCATGCACCATGGGGCGCAGAGATTACAGATGGAAAGATCTATGGACGTGGTACTTCTGACATGAAGGGAAGCGTTACAGCTATGATCTGTGCAGCTGCCCGCCTTGCGGAAAGTACAGGAAAAGATTTTGCAGGTAATATCTGTGTATCCGGAACTGTTCACGAAGAGTGTTTTGAGGGTGTATCCAGCCGGGAGATCAGCAAAATTTTAAAGCCGGATTATGTTATCATAGGTGAAGCAACTACATCTACTGTAAAGATCGGACAGAGAGGACGCGCAGAAGTAGTGGTAGAGACAGAAGGTGTAAGCTGCCATTCCTCTAATCCGGAAAAGGGTGTAAATGCTGTTTATATGATGAATGCGCTGATCGAAGAGATCCGCAAGATCGTTCCTAATGAGCATCCGATCCTTGGAAAAGGTATCTTAGAGCTGACAGATATTATTTCCTATCCATATCCGGGTGCATCTGTAGTTCCTTCTTTATGTCGTGCAACCTTTGACCGCCGCACATTAGTTGGTGAAGATGAGAAGGTAGTTTTAGGACAGGTAGAAGATGCTATCAAACGTGCACAGGAGAAAGTACCTGGTTTAAAGGCAAGAACTTATCTTGCAGAAGCTGAAGAAGAATGCTGGACCGGTGAAAAGATCTCTGCAAAGAGATACTTCCCTGCATGGCTTATTGATGAAAACAGCGATTTTGTACAGAAGGCAGTTGAAGGCCTGAAGGAAGCAGGTATTGATACAAAGATTTCTCATTTTTCATTCTGTACCAACGGAAGCCACTTCTGCGGAGAAGCAGGAATCCCAACGATCGGATATGGTCCATCTCTGGAATCACTGGCACATGTGCGTGATGAATATATAGAGATCGAACAGCTTGAAAAAGCCTGCAAGGGATTTGAAAATATTTTAAGAAAATTAACAGAATAGGAAGTCGGGAGAAACAGAGGACATTGCTAAAATAAGGAGGGTTACGATGTCAATATATGGTTTGATCAGTGCGTTTACGGATTGGTTATGGGGAATTCCGATCCTGATCCTGCTGGTAACTGGTGGTTTTATATTAACGCTTCAGATCCAGGGGATCCAGTTTACGAAAATTGGATTTATCCTGAAAAATACGGTTGGCACATTATTTGACAAAGAATTACAGAGGCAGAAAAAAGCAGCAGGTATTTCTCCTGTCCAGGCATTGACAGCAGCTTTAGGAGCTACAGTAGGTACCGGTAATATCGTTGGTGTAGGCGTTGCCATCGCCACCGGCGGACCTGGCGCATTATTCTGGATGTGGGTTTGTGGTTTCCTTGCTATGGCTATTAAATATTCAGAAGTAACTATGTCGATCAAGTACAGACACCGTGAAGCAGATGGCAGTTACCGTGGCGGACCTTTTATGTACATGAGAGATGGTTTACATTGTATGCCGCTGGCAGTAGCATTTGGTATTATGATGCTTGTCTGTCTGTGTACGATCTGTCTGGTACATGGTTCAGCTATCAGTTCCAACCTGGCATCTTTAAATGTACCTAATTTTGTTTCCTGTATCATCATGGTTATTTTTATGGCAGTTGTTCTTTTTGGCGGAATGAAAGGTCTTGTTGCTATCTCTGACTGGCTGGTTCCGTTAATGAGTATTATGTATCTTGCAGCAACTCTTATTATCGTTATTGCAAATGTTGGAAATATCGGAACAGTTCTGGGTGCTATTTTCAAGGGTGCTTTTACCGGTACAGCAGCAGTTGGCGGTTTCGCAGGAGCAGCTTTTGCAACAGCAGTAAGAAACGGACTTGCAAGAGGCGTGTTCTCCAATGACGCAGGTCTTGGCTTATCTGCATCCTTACAGGCACAGGCAGAAGCTATCGACCATCCGGCCCAGCAGGGTATGTGGGCTATTGTTGAAACCTTTATTGATACTATCATCATCAGCTCCATGACTGGTTTTGCTATTCTTTTCTCAGGTGTATGGCAGAGTGGAGCAGGCGGTGCAACTCTTGCAGCATCTGCACTGGGAAGTGTTTTAGGAGAAGTAGGCCGCATAGGCTGTGTTATCTGTCTGGTTATGTTTGGACTGAGTTCACTGATCTCTGACCTTCAGGGCGTTCTGGTACAGTCTGTGGCTATGTTTGACAGCCGCCTGATCGGACGTGGATTCCAGGCATTGATCATTGTGGCAGTTATTTACGGAAGCTTTGCAAATATCTCAAAGGCATTTATGTTTGCAGACTTTGGAAATGGTATCGTACTTCTGTTAAATGTACCTGCGCTGATTTTGTTAGGAAAGGTTTTAAGATCTGTTACCAAAGAGTGGTTTGATAATAAGGGTGATCTGAAAGCCATTGAAGAAGCGAGAAAGAATAAGTAAACAAGCAGGATAACAAGCTGTATAATAGGGATAAACGTTAAAAACAGATATAAACAGAGCCCGCCGGGAAGTGATATTGATCACAAACCGGCGGGCTTTTTATATTGCTGTGTATGATATTTGGAGTGTCAGCTGCACGCAGCAACTGACATTTATTTGTGGTGACGGATCAGCACAGTTATTTACGAAACAATGTACTGGCAGGTCATATGTCTATTTACTGGACCCATACACCGTCTGCATTTACATTGTAGCCATCTGGTGTGGTGCAATTTACATACAGAGCACCGTCAGGAGCCAGGCAGTAATCTAAGCCTCCGACCTTGATCCAGCCGGTAGCCATATAGCCTTCTGCATCGAAATAGTACCATTTTCCGTTGATCTCTTTCCACTGGGATGCCGGATAGGAACCATCAGCGTTCTGATACCACCAGCGTACATTGTCAGCAGCATTCTTCCAGCCTTCGGTAACGGTATTGCTGCCGCCGGAAGTGAAGCCAGGAGTCCAGGCAAAGGAAGTCACCCATTTGCTCTTTGCATTGTTGCTGGCTTTTACGGAACGTACTTTAAATGTATAGCTGGAACCGTCGGTCACCCAGTTGGAGAAATCATAGTAAGTTCCATATACGGAAACGGTGGAACTGGAGCCATCTGGAGGTGTTACCAGGGAACCGTCCTTATATAACTGCAGCTGGTAATATTTGGCAGAAGGTACCTCGGTCCAGGTTGCCATACCGGGAGAGTAGGTGAACCACAGTGCACTGCCTGGTGCAGGAGCAGTGCTCATATCTGCATCTTTATCAAATACCAGGCGGACACGCAGTGCAATGGTAGCACCGCCGTCTTTTTTACTTGCGCTGACATACTCTACTTTATCATAACGGGACTTAATGGAGTTTGCAAGTGTGAGCTTGAAGTTGCTGGAACTGGTTCCGGAGAAGGTATATTCATCTTCGTCTTCCAGCCCGATGAGGATCTCAGCTTCCGGTGGATTGGATTTGCTCCAGTCTTCCCCTTCATCATTGGTAACTTCTACAGAATCAAGGTAGTAATAGTTGGTGTTGTCACCGGTGGCAGTTACTTCAACCTCGCCTCCGCTGCTTCCTGAGCGGATGTCAGTATCAATGGTCAGGTTGATCTTTCCCACTTTCTTTTTGCTTGCCGCAAAGGCGCATGGTGCCATGCAGGAAGAAACAAGAAGTGCGGAAAGGAGAAGTGCAGTTGCTTTTTTAAAACGGATCATGTTCATCGTCCTTTCTTTTGCAAAACTGTCGTTGGACAATTTTGGCATTATTATTTAATTCCTACTATAACATAAAATGGGGCCTTTTAAAAGCAAAGAACCCCATTAGAAATGGTTTTAACATGAATCGTAAGGAAAAGGTAAACAATTCTAATACTTTCTTCATGATAAATACCTCCATTTAATAGAATGTACTCTCGGAGCCTTTAACAGAATTAGGCTACAGTTTAAAACCTATCCTGGACGCTATGTGGGCCTGGGGTGAACAGTACCAAAAGGGTATCACTTTATAACTGACTTTCAGCTATGAAGTGATACCCTTGCTTTGTTTATGTGAGAAAATTTAACGTTTCGATATGTTAGCCAGTAATATGCCGAGTTGCTTCTTCTACAGATGCTCCGAGAATTTTCATTGTCTCGATAGTCAAAGCAACATATTGCTTAACAGTTTCTTCGGTCATATAAGGGATGGGATTCTCTGCATGGTACATATCACAAGTCACCAAATTAATAACAGCAGCTGTTCTTGGAATCATACCTGCTCCACCGATTTGCTCGTGGAGTTCGTTACTCATAAAACTGACACCGCCGCAATCTTGACTAACAGTCAGCGCTAAGTCTCCAATAATCGATATTTTCTCAAAACTTGTTTCTGCATCATGAAGCGCCTTACCAAGCTGGACTATTTTATCAGCAACCATTTGCGTATTTTTACGCAGCCCTCCGGGTCCACGTTTCATTCCGCCTTTCCTATAATATACTGGAAGCCCCAGCTTTTTTCCTGCCTCCATAAATGCTCTGGCTACATATGGATTATCGTCTTCTTCATCTGCCCGAACAAAATAGGTATTTTCCGTTAAGCCATCGGAAAAACTAGAATAAATCATAGCTTCGACAACCAAAGTCGGCAAATGATCCATGCCAAGGGAACGAATAACTTTCCCTTTTGCACCACAAGTTGAATTTCCCTCAAGATCCTCCAGAGGACCAAGTCCCCCCTTTGACGCATTTACTGTGGCAAGAATAGATACGTCGATACCATCAATATTTACAACTGTACCAGCAATCTGACCGATATTATCGCCAACATCCTCAACACAGTGAACAAAATTTTGAGAGAAATTGACAACAAACCCATTTACAGCTGCATTTGCCAAAGCAGTCTGCAATGCAACCGGCGTTTCCGAGACACCTTGTCCGTAAAAACGTCCGAAAACATCCAGCACCAACGTATGTGTATTGATAACCTCTTTTCCAATGAGTTTCCGGATCATCTTTTTTTCCTGGGGTGTAATGTCTCGCCGCGCATACCCTTTTCCAATGCCACCGTTCTTCATAACAGCCGTAATCCAATTTCCATCAAAAAGAATATCCTCTAATTCCATAGAAATTCCCGATGCTTCTTTTAAAATTTCCAGAACTGTAGATAATCCCGAAGAGTCATCCTGAACCTGATTATTCAAACTGTGGCAGTGACCACACCCTACGTGCCCAGCAATGGCCACAATACCTTCTTTTTTTTCACTAAAACAAATACTCATATTGAAATCCTCCCACATTCAGTCATTTTACAGTATAAGGGTCAATGCAGAGATAATCAGCAGAATATATACGATTCGCAGGAACTTCTGTCGATCCAGTTTCTGAGCTAGTTTTCCGCCAATCCATACGCCCAGGAATACCGCAGGTAGACCAATCAAAATATTAGTAATATTGGAAGTAGTAAACAGTCCACTAGAAATTTGCTGGATCATCATGGAAGCGTTCATAAAAATCCAAATTAATCCAAGAGTTCCACGATGCGCATTGGTATCTTTGATTTTCTTGGATACATAAATGATAAGCAGAGGACCTCCGGAAACAAAGAGTCCCTGAAAAAGACCTGCCACGAAAAGAATAATGATCAGTCCAATTTCATTAAAATCCAAAGCCCCTTTGTAGAACATCTCCTTCAATGCAACCAAGATAATAAAAACAGCGTAAATATTGAGTAAAATATTGCCCTCAACAATATTTGTCAAAGCAATTCCGGTGCCGAGACCCAGCCCCATCAAAATAATAATTTTAACGGCTTCCTTCCATTCTAGCTTCCGGAAATTTTTAACAAAAAGAATGACAGAACTGACCAAACCAAACGTGTTTACCGCAACCTTTGCAGGGATTAAACCAAGAATGTTGATTGAAGGGGGCATTGCCAGAAGAGAACCCGCAAATCCTGTCAATCCCTGAATGATATTGGCAATAAAGATAGCAACCGCAAACAATACATGTTCCATAACCGCACCTCAATAAATATAATTTTTTAACGCATGACTACTTCGCAATTCTGCCGTAAAAACAATTATTCTTGCAAAATTAACGTTTTCCAAATTCAAACGACTTTTGTGCACTAATCATATGTTTGGATGACATAATTATATTCTTTATATAAAAAATGTTCAATAATTTATTTACAATATCGTGTTATAATATATACGTTATAATAAAAGTAGTATAATATTGATATTAGCACAAAATCACGCCACTTCTGGAGAAAGAGAGAGAAATTATGCTTAAAATGGAATATTTTTACTATATGAAGGAAGTATGCCAGACAGGATCAATTAATCGTGCAGCAGAAAATCTATACATATCTCAACCTTATCTCAGCCAGACTCTCAAGAAAATAGAGCAGCAGTTGGGAGTATCTCTGCTGAAGCGCAGCAACAAAGGGATTTCTCTTACAGATGCTGGAAAAGAATTTTTGAATATCTCAAAGGAAATTATTCAGCTTACACAACAGGCAGAATCTTTACACAAGCAATATGAATGCGTTTCCCAAGAGCTAAACATAAGCAGTATGCCATCATTTACAATGATGAACTTGTTTCAGCAATTTTTAAGAAGCGGTTCCTCAAAAAAATTTGTGGGAAATCTTATTGAAATGCCAAACGGGCAGGTTCCAGATGAGGTTTATCGTGGAAATTGTAACATTGGGTTACATTATGTAACATCCAGTCAATATGAAGCATCCATTCAAAAATTTCGTTCTATGGGAATTGTATTTACCACGTTGGTAAATGAGCCACTATATGCTGTATTGAACACCAAGTCTCCTTTGTCCAAACTGGATAAGATTTATCTGGAGCAACTTCATGGAATGAATTTTCTTGCAGAATATATCAAAATTTCTGGAAAAAAGAAACCCGTTGAAAACAATCCCTTGCCCAATGTTTTCTTCAGGCAACAGGGTGGTCCTGTGTTTAACAACAACCGTAGTATGTTGTATTATCTTACAATGAGTGAAAATAGTTACTGTGTAGGGCAAAAGTCGTTAAATCTTTGCAATCCATTTGTTGAAATGGGACAACTTGTATATGTCCCATTTGCAGATATAAATATTAGATTTATCACAGGGTATCTGACATCGGAATCGCAGAATTCTTCCCCACAGGAAGAACAGTTTTTATCCATGCTAGAGGGCTACTTTGACCAATACTGTGAAAATATGTCCACGTGGGAAAAGGAACGAACTGTGTGAAATTTTATATTTGAGGCTCTCAGCTAAGTCTAAACATTTTTATCCAAAACAAAAATTAATAATAAGCAGTACCGCACAAACCGTGTTTGTGAATCGCAGAATGTTTAAATGGTTCACACAATTGCTTTGTTCGATACTGCTTTTTGTTATATGTATATAGTTATAACATACTATTGAAAAGCCGTATCTTCACTACATTATGTAATTGATGTTATTATGATGCCAGATGGACGTACAGTCATCCAAAAAAAATTACCTATACGGAGGAATAATGTTATGAATCTTGCCAAATTTTCCAGAAGAAGATACACCTATTATGATACCCCAATTGAGTATCTGGCCAATCTAACCAAGGTTATGGGTGGTCCTAATATCTACATGAAGCGCGATGATCTGCTTGGGCTAACCGGTGGTGGAAATAAGACCAGAAAGTTAGAATTTCTGATGGCTGAGGCACTGGAGCAGGGTTGTGATACGATTCTGACCTGTGGAGCTGTGCAATCTAACCACTGCCGTCTGACTCTGGCAGCAGCTGTTAAGGAAGGACTGAAATGCCAGCTGGTGCTGGAAGAGCGTGTGGCTCATAGCTACAATCCTGAAGCATCCGGCAATAACTTCCTGTTCAACCTTTTAGGCGTAGAAGCCGTTCGGGTAGTTCCCGGCGGAACCGATATGCTTGGAGCTCTGAATCAGTTGGCTGATGAATTGCGTGCACAGGGACGTAAACCTTATGTAGTTCCAGGTGGTGGCTCTAACCCTCTTGGTGCCCTTGGCTATGTATCTTGCGCACAAGAGCTGCTGCAGCAGTCCTTCGATATGGGGGTAAACTTCGATCATATTATTTGCCCATCCGGATCCACCGGAACTCATGCCGGAGTGTTATCTGGTATTCTGGGCAATAATGCTAATATTCCTGTCACCGGAATTAGCGTCAACCGTAAAAAGGAAATTCAGACCGATGCTGTTTTCAACCTGACACAGCGTACGATGGATTTACTCGATTGTGAAAATAAGCCTACCAAGGATAAAGTCGTTGTATTTGACGATTATGTTGGTCCTGGCTATTCCCTGCCTACTCAGAGCATGGTCGATGCCGTCCAGCTTCTGGCTCGTACAGAAGCAATCCTGATGGATCCAGTGTATACAGGCAAAACTATGGCTGGTTTCCTTGATCTGATCAGAAAAGGATACTTTGAAGGATGCAAAAATGTTCTGTTCTTGCATACTGGTGGTTCTCCTGCACTGTTTGCTTATGAAAACACTATTCTCAACGGTGTAGAATAATTGCTGTTACATCCTGATTTATAACGAATCACCAGGGGGTGCCATTGGCACCCCCCTGGAATCTATTTTCTCATCTCGCTGTATTCTCAAACTCAAAAAATCAAATCAGATCATCGTAGAAAAATTTTAGTGAATTATTGCTGATTTTGCGGCAATGAACAATGTTTATGCTTAATTCTTCTCCGCCCTTTTCCTACTAGTGTACTGTATCATTCACTTTCAGCAAAATGACGCAGAATGAATTTTCAATCTGCAAGGCGGAGGAATGAGGCGATGCGGTGGCATCGTCGATTGACGACAACACAGCAGATGGAAATTCAGGCAAGTCATTATGCGAAATGTGAATGATACAGTACACTGGGTTTAAGGCCGGTGGCCGAAGTGTTCGAAAAGGGGTTCTTCATTCTATAAAACATTGTTCGCTGGCCTTCGCTTGCGTCAGTTCGCCTGCGCCGGACTACATCCGTCACAGACGTACAGCCGCGCTCAGGATGCGTACAATTGTTTTATAGAAAGCGAACCCCTGCAACGTTATTTCTGGCTAAGAAGACCCGCCGGTGGGCGGAAAGCGTTATATAAAAAGAGAGCCGCATCCACGCGGCTCCCTTCTAAACTTTAACATTAAACTCAGTCGATGATGTATGGAGAAAGTGTAGCAAGAATGCTGTCTACGTCATTCTCAGCATGAATGTTCAGATCGATCGGCTTGGACAGATCCAGACTGAAGATACCCATAATTGATTTTGCGTCGATGACATATCTGCCGGAAACCAGATCAAAATCAACATCGAACTTAGCTAAATCGTTTACGAAAGATTTAACCTTATCAATGGAATTTAATGAAATTCTAACTGTTTTCATAGGAAGCCCCTCCTTGTGTGGTATGTAAATCATTTTTGCAGATAGAACTGCTTACTTTTAATACTAAAGGTCAGGTGTATAAAAGTCAATAGTGAGATTGTATGAAAATCATTGGTTACAGTTCAGTAACGATCATTGAGAGGTTTTGACTTTCATTTATGGTGATGTTGCCGTCAGGTGGCAAGCACGTTTAGAAAAAAACAGGAGGTCATATTATGCCGAAAGCAGCCCTTCACAATCTGGGGTGCAAAGTAAATGCTTATGAAACGGAAGCCATGGAGCAGCAGCTGAAGGAACGTGGTTATGAGATCGTTCCTTTTGATGAAAAGGCGGATGTTTATATTATCAATACATGTTCTGTTACTAATATTGCGGACCGGAAATCAAGGCAGATGCTGCACCGGGCAAAGAAACTGAATCCGGAGTCTGTAGTGGTGGCAGCAGGCTGTTATGTGCAGGTGGCATCGGAAGAGTTAAAAAAGGATGCCAGCGTTGATATTGTAATTGGAAATAATAAAAAGGCGGAGCTGGCAGATATTCTGGATGAATATTTAGGCAATGTTCATGAGAAAGAAGAAGCAGAGGTATTTGTCACCGATCTTTCCCATGGAAGTGATTATGAGGCGCTTCATCTGGAACAGCCTTCAGACCATACAAGAGCTTTTATCAAGGTTCAGGACGGCTGTAATCAGTTCTGCAGTTACTGTATCATTCCCTTTGCCAGAGGCAGAGTCCGCAGCAGAAGCCGTGAAGATGTGGTCAGGGAGATCACCGGACTGGTGGCTCAGGGATATAGAGAGGCTGTTCTTACAGGCATCCATTTAAGTTCCTATGGAATTGAACATATGGGGGGGAATCCTGTAAGCCAGGGAGACTGGAATCACAGGGAATTGCTGGCCTTGATCCGTGAGGTCCATGAGATCAGTGGGCTGGAACGTATCCGCCTGGGATCGCTGGAACCGCGTATTATCACGGAAGAGTTTGCAAAGAGTCTGGCAGAGCTTCCTAAGTTCTGTCCTCATTTCCACCTGTCTTTACAAAGTGGTTGTGACAGTGTTTTACAGAGAATGAACCGTCATTATACAACAGAGGATTACTTAAGGCGGTGTGAGATCCTCCGTAAGCATTTTAAACGTCCTGCCATTACTACAGATGTGATCGTAGGCTTCCCGGGTGAGACGAAAGAAGAGTTTGATATTACGGAAAAGTATCTGGAAAAAGTGCATTTTTATGAAATGCATGTGTTTAAATATTCCAGAAGAGCCGGTACAAAGGCTGCTGCCATGACAGATCAGATCCCGGAGCAGGAAAAAGGAGTCCGTTCTGACCGTCTTCTTGCACTGGAACAGAAAATGTCAGAGGAGTTCAGAAAAGGATTTTTAGGCGAAAAGGTCTCTGTTCTCTTTGAGGAAATGATAACAGCAGATGGAAAAGAATATCTGGTAGGACATACGCCGGAATATGTAAAAGCAGCCCTTCCAAAGGAAGAATGCGAAAAAATGCATGCCGCTTCCGGAGTTATTTTAGAAGCCCAGGCAAAAGAATTTCTGACTTCGGATATACTTCTGTTAAAAAATACTATTGCCGAATAGAAAAATATAGAGTAAAATATATGAGAATACGTAAAGGACGTGATGATATGGGCAATATAAAAGAGACACAGTATTTTCAGGCTGTTCAGGACAAAAAGGTAGAAGTAAGCGATGTACTGGAGCAGGTGTATATTGCCTTGACCGAGAAAGGATATAACCCTGTAAATCAGATCGTTGGTTATATTATGTCTGGGGATCCTACCTATATTACCAGCCACAAGGGAGCCAGAAGCCTTATTATGAAGGTGGAGAGAGATGAGATCCTGGAAGAATTGATGGCGGTATATATTGATGCCCGTTTAAAATAGGGCAGTTGGGAAAAATAGGGACAGAGAGTATGTCACTCTCTGGTTTGGCGTCCATTAAAGTCTCTGTTAAGGGGATTTTTTATGGGCGTCGATTTTTTTCTGTGATCACTATGAATGTGTTACCAGGCGGTTATAGGAACTATGTGCTTGCACGCAAAGGCAGTTTTTGCCTTTGCTGATTTTTGTGTGTACGGAGGAAGTGAATATGAGGATAATGGGGCTTGATTATGGCTCAAAGACAGTAGGGGTAGCAGTCTGCGATCCTTTAGGGATCACTGCACAGGCAGTGGAGACAATCACCAGAAAGGATGAAAACAAACTGCGTCAGACTCTTGCCAGAATTGAAGCACTGGCTAAAGAGTATGAGGTAGAAAAGTTTGTTCTTGGCTATCCTAAAAATATGAATAATACAGTGGGAGACCGTGCCCAGAAGTCAGAAGAACTAAAAGCAGCGTTAGAGCGCAGAACAGGACTTCCTGTTGAGTTGTGGGACGAGCGTCTTACAACGGTAGCAGCAGAGCGTGTCCTTATGGAAAGCGGTGTCCGCCGTGAACACAGAAAAGAATCCGTAGACCAGATTGCAGCGGCAATGATCCTTCAGGGATATTTAGATCATCTGTCCATGATAAAGAAAAAGGATGGAGAAATCAATGAATAAACCAATGAATGAAAAAGAAGATTGCATTACGATGGTGACAGATTCAGGAGAATCTGTAGATTTTTACGTATTAGAGGAAACCAGGATCCATGGAAAAGACTATCTTCTGGTGACAGATGCACCGGAAGATGAAGATGGAGAGTGCTATATTTTAAAGGATGTATCCGGTGAAAATGACAGTGAAGCTTTGTTCGAGTTTGTAGAAGATGACAGGGAACTGGACGGGGTTATGGGCATTTTTGAAGAGTTATTAAAGGATGCAGATGTGGAATTAGAAAAATAAACAGGAGGAATCAGCTTGAGTTTAGAAGAGAACGTGAATGAAAATGTAAAACCTGAGACCAGCGCAGAAAATAAAGCGGAAAATAATACTGGTGAGAATCGTGAAGAAGGTACAAAAATGGCCAGAAGACCGCAGAACAGAAGACCGAGACGTGTGCCAAGAGTACCTAAAGCTGTAATGGCAGAAGAAAAAGAAGAAAACGGAAGCAGAGAAACAGCAGAACCAAAAACTGAAGAAAAACGCAAAGCAGCACCTGCAAGAGGAAGACAGCAGGGAACAAAAAGATCCTTCCCAGCTGTAAAAGAAGCAGGAGAGAAAAGGGCACCTTTAAGAAAACCGACCAGAAACAGTCAGAAAGAGGCTAAGAGCAAGCTGAAGATCATACCTTTAGGCGGCTTAGAGCAGATCGGTATGAACATTACTGCATTTGAATACGAAGATTCCATTATTGTTGTAGACTGTGGTCTGGCATTCCCAGGGGATGATATGTTAGGTATCGATCTGGTGATCCCGGATGTATCTTATTTAAAGCAGAACATTGACAAGGTAAAGGGCTTTGTGATCACTCATGGACATGAGGACCATATTGGCGCACTGCCGTATATTTTGCAGCAGGTAAATGTACCTGTTTATGGTACAAAACTGACCATTGCTTTAATTGAGCATAAATTAAAAGAGCATAACCTGTTAAAGAATACGAAGCGTAAGGTAATGAAGCATGGACAGTCTGTAAATTTAGGCTGCTTCCGCGTAGAGTTTATCAAGACCAACCACAGCATCCAGGATGCATCTGCACTTGCTATCTTCTCACCGGTGGGCATTGTTCTTCATACAGGTGACTTTAAGATCGACTATACACCTGTTTTTGGTGATCCAATCGATTTACAGCGTTTTGCGGAACTGGGCAAAAAGGGCGTTCTTGCTATGCTGGCAGACAGTACCAATGCCACCAGACCCGGATTTACCATGTCTGAGCGCAGTGTAGGAAAGACGTTTGATACCATTTTTGCAGAGCATACAAACCACCGTATTATCGTAGCAACCTTTGCATCTAACGTAGACCGTGTACAGCAGGTGGTAAATACTGCTTATAAATATGGCCGTAAGGTAGTGGTAGAAGGCCGTAGTATGGTTACTATTATCGATATTGCCAGTGAATTGGGATATATCAATATTCCAGAGGGAACTCTTATTGATATTGACCAGTTAAAGAATTATCCGCCGGAGTCTACTGTGCTGATCACTACAGGAAGCCAGGGCGAATCCATGGCTGCCCTGTCACGTATGGCAGCAAGCATCCACAAGAAGGTATCGATCGTCCCTGGGGATGTGGTTGTATTAAGCTCTACTCCGATCCCGGGAAATGAGAAGGCAGTGGCAAATGTGATCAATGAGCTTTCTGCAAAGGGAGCAAAGGTGATCTGCCAGGATACTCACGTTTCCGGACATGCATGTCAGGAAGATTTAAAGCTGATCTATTCCCTGGTACATCCGAAATTTGCTATTCCGGTACATGGTGAATTCCGCCACAGGATGGCGCAGAAGGAACTGGCTGAGTATATGGGAGTCCAGAAGGAAAATGCATTACTGGTAAATTCCGGTGATGTGGTCTCTCTGGATGAAGACAGCTGTCAGGTAACTGACCATGTAGCCTGCGGTGCTATCCTGGTTGACGGACTTGGGGTCGGTGATGTAGGAAATATCGTATTAAGAGACAGACAGAATCTGGCCCAGAATGGCATCATTGTAGTTGTTCTTACACTGGAGAAGCACTCCAACCAGCTGCTTTCAGGCCCGGATATCGTATCCAGAGGTTTTGTATATGTAAGAGAGTCAGAAGACCTGTTAGAGGAAGCCCACAGTGTGGTTGCAGATGCAGTAGCAGACTGTTTAGACCGCCATGTAAGCGACTGGGGCAAGATCAAGAACATTATTAAAGACAGCTTAAGCGATTTCTTATGGAAGCGTATGAAGAGAAATCCTATGATACTGCCTATTATCATGGAAGTGTAGGATTGCGGGAGTGCAAAGCACGGAGCAATCCGTAGGTATTACAAAGAATGTACTCTCGGAATCTTTTTGTACTTGATTTTGCGAGAAGGTTTTTTGTCAGCTGTGTCCAAAGTTCTGAGGCGTTGGCGTTGCGTCTGCCTCTGAAATTCGGGTGCAACTGGCGGAAAATCGACCGCAAAGGCAAGTGCAGGAAAGACTCCGAGAGTACATAAGAAGAAAAAGGAGGACAGGAAGCATGAGCAGCCGTACAAGGGAGATCAACAAAATAACCATGGCGATCATCAGTATTTCTGTAAAGCTGATGCTTCTTGCCCTTTTGATCCTGCTTTTATATGAGGCAGTGATCCGGGGCTATGCTTTTGGTCATGCAGTATTTTATGCAGAGGCAGTGGAAGCAGCTCCGGGCCACAATATTACAGTAGTGGTAAAAGACGGGGAAGATGTGTCACAGACAGCAGGCGAACTGGAGAAAAAAGGCCTGATCAAAAATATTTATGCCTTTTTATTCCAGAGCCGTTTTTATGATTATGATAAGATCTACCCGGGAACGTATACTTTAAATACATCTATGACTTCCAAAGAGATCCTTCAAAAGCTCAGCGAAAAGCCGGAAGATGCAGAAGATGATAAATCTGCAGATAAGCCAGAAAGTGCAAAAGCGGCGCAAAAGACTGCAGACCAGAATACTGGAGGATCAGAAAATGCCAAACAAAAGCGTCAGAAGGATCTTCAGGAAGAAGAGGCTAATGCAGCAGATCCTGCAAGGAGTACCCTTTCATCAGAAGAAGCCCAGGCAGATGAGCATTCCTATTCTGGTGAAGATGAGGAAGAAGGCGGATGGATCGAAGATGTAACAGAGGATGGACAAAATGATCGTAGATAACAGGATTACAGAATATCTTCACTCCCTGGAAAAAAGCAGGGGGGAGCTTCTGGATACAATTGAAAAAAAAGCCGTTGAAGAGGGAGTCCCTATTATCCGCAGCGAGACAGCAGCCCTGCTTAGAAGCCTGACAGCAGCATTACGGCCGGAAAATATTCTGGAGATCGGTACTGCGGTTGGTTATTCTGCTTTGCAGATGTGTCAGGTGATGCCTTTAAACTGTCATATCACTACCATTGAAAAGTATGAAAAACGTATTCCTGAGGCAAAAGAAAATTTTAAAAAAGCCGGGGAAGAAAGCCGCATTACTTTTTTAGAGGGGGATGCGGATATGTGGTTAAAGGAATTAAAGGGAAAACAGTTTGATCTTGTATTTATGGATGCTGCAAAGGGACAGTACTTAAACTGGCTGCTTTTGCTCCTTGATCTGATGCCTGTGGGAGCTGTGCTTATTTCTGATAATGTGCTTCAGGACGGAGATGTAGTCCAGTCACGTTTTGCGGTCCAGAGAAGAAACCGCACTATTCACAGCAGGATGAGGGAGTATCTGTATGAATTAAAAAATATGGAAGAATTTGAAACAGCTGTGATCCCTATAGGGGATGGAGTGACTATTAGTACCAGGATCAGATAGGAGAAGACAGATAAATGAGAAAGACAGAGTTATTAATACCGGCAGGAAGCCTGGATGTATTAAAAACAGCCGTTATTTATGGTGCAGATGCCGTATATATAGGAGGGGAGGCTTTTGGACTGAGAGCCAAAGCACACAACTTCTCCTTAGAGGATATGAAAGAGGGAATTGCCTTTGCCCATGCGCATGATGTAAAGGTCTATGTAACAGCCAATATTCTGGCTCATAATCAGGACCTGCCAGGGGTGGAGGCTTATTTTGAAGAATTAAAAGAAGTAGGCCCGGATGCCCTGATTATTTCTGACCCAGGTGTATTTGAAATTGCAAAAAGAGTGCTTCCGGATACAGAACTTCATATAAGTACCCAGGCAAATAACACTAATTATGGCACTTACCTGTTCTGGAACCGTATGGGAGCAAAGCGTGTGGTTTCTGCAAGAGAGCTTTCTTTGGCTGAGATCAAAGAGATCCGCGCTCATATTCCGGATGATATGGAGATAGAAAGCTTTATCCATGGGGCTATGTGCATTTCTTATTCTGGAAGATGTCTGCTCAGTAATTTCTTTACTGGCCGTGATGCTAATCAGGGGGCCTGCACTCATCCATGCCGCTGGAAGTATTCTATTGTAGAAGAGACCCGGCCGGGAGAGTATATGCCTGTATATGAAAATGAAAGAGGCACTTATATCTTTAATTCCAAGGATCTTTGTATGATCGGGCATGTTCCGGAGATGATCGATGCAGGGATCGACAGTTTTAAGATCGAAGGGCGTATGAAAACAGCATTATATGTGGCTACTGTAGCAAGAACCTATCGCAAAGCCATTGATGATTATATGAAAGATCCGAAGCTTTATGAGGCAAATATGGAGTGGTACAAGGAAGAAATCGGAAAATGTACCTACCGTGAATTTACTACAGGCTTCTACTTTGGAAAGCCGGGAAGTGATGCCCAGATCTACAACAGTAACACCTATGTAAAAAATTATACTTATCTTGGCACAGTGGAAGAGGCTGATGGAAAAGGCCGCTGCCGGATTGAACAGAAGAACAAATTCTCTGTAGGTGAGACCATTGAGATCATGAAGCCGGATGGCCGGAACCTGGAGGTGGTTGTAAAGAGCATTTGTGATGAAGATGGAAATGGTCAGGAAAGTGCTCCACATCCAAAACAGATCCTGTGGGTAGATTTAGGTGCAGATGTGGATAAGTATGATATTCTCCGTAAAAAAGAGGATAACTAAATTAAAATGATGCAGAAAAGGAGGTGCTCATATGGCAGATATGATCCTGTTAGGACTGGCGGTCATCTGTACTGCATATTTTATGATCATTGTTTTTTATGCCGGAATGGGAACCTCTTTTGCCTTTATCTGGCTTTTCTTTGCGGCTTTATGCGTATTTCTTGTATATGGAAAATGGTATTACAGGAAAAATATGGACCGCATCCCCCAATGGGTGCCGGTAAGCATTGTTACTACATGTATTGCCGGTGTAGTTATTATGGCAGTGTTTTGCATCCTGGTGTTTATGGGGGCAGCAGCAAATGAAGAAAGAGACCTGGATTATGTGATCGTCTTAGGAGCCAGAGTTAAAGAACATACAGTAAGCAATTCTTTAAAAAAGAGGCTGGATAAGGCCATTGAATATGCAGAGAAAAATCCGGAAACCTATCTGGTGCTGTCAGGAGGCAAAGGACCGGATGAACCTGTATCAGAAGCCCAGGCCATGTACAGGTATCTGGTGTACAATGGTGTAAGGCCAGGTCAGCTTCTCTTAGAAGAGCATTCCGTAAGCACAGTGGAAAATCTGGCTTACAGCAAGCTGCTCATTGAAAGCCACCGGGAAATGATCCGCCATGAAAGGGAAGAAAGGAACCACCTGAAATTTTCAAGAGAGCCTAAAGGAAATTACCTTATTGCTGCAGACAAGCCTTTGGAAGTAGGTGTACTTACCAGCAATTTCCACGTATACAGAGCATGCATGATCGCCCAAAAATGGGGTTTTGAAAATGTCTATGGTATCAGTGCACAGTCAGATCCGGTGCTTTTTATCCATTTATGCGTACGTGAATGTGCATCCATAATAAAGGACAGAATAATGGGGAACATGTAAGGGTCCCAGAAGAAAAACAAGCGTCTGCAAAGTAGACATTTGTTTTTCTTGGACCCTTAACGAGCAAACCGCCTGCGTTAGCAGACAGAGGAGTGCGTTAGCACGGGTTTGCGAGTCAGCCACGAAGGAGCAAACGGTCTGCGCCAGCAGACAGTAAAGCGCGCCGGCGTAGGTTTGTGAGTGGCGGGGAGTTTTAAAATCCCGTGGAAAACGAATAAGATAGGAGAGCGATTCGAAATGAACAGACAGCAGATGCTTGAAAAGGTAGAAAATCTTTCTGCCTATGAGGTAAAAGACCATCGTTTTATAGAAGAAATGAATTCTGAAGGAATAGTACTGGAACATAGAAAAAGTGGCGCCAGACTGTTCCTTATGAGCAATGACGACGATAATAAAGTATTTTCAATCGGATTCAGGACACCGCCTGCAGACAGTACCGGACTGCCTCATATTTTAGAACACAGTGTACTGGAAGGTTCTGAAAAGTTTCCGGTAAAAGATCCCTTTGTAGAACTTGTGAAAGGATCTTTAAATACCTTCTTAAACGCAATGACCTATCCGGACAAGACTGTATATCCGGTAGCCAGCTGCAATGATAAAGATTTCCAGAACCTGATGGACGTGTATTTAGACGGCGTATTTCACCCGTCCATTTACAAAGAGCCAAAGATATTCAAACAGGAAGGCTGGCACTATGAACTGCCTTCAGAAGATGAACCTCTAACAGTCAACGGTGTTGTATACAATGAGATGAAAGGTGCTTTTTCATCACCGGAAAGCGTATTAGAGCGTTTTACTTCATCTGTACTTTTCCCGGATACTCCATATAACAATGAATCCGGCGGTGATCCGGCAGTGATCCCAAACTTAAGCTACGAACAGTTTATTCAGTTCCATAAAGATTATTATCATCCAGCCAACAGCTATATTTATCTCTATGGTGATATGGACATGGAAGAAAAGCTTTTATGGCTGGACAAAGAATATTTATCTGCTTATGACAAAAATGACTATAACTTAGATTCTTCTATTGCGCTGCAGAAACCATTTTCAGAACCGGTTGAGAAGGAAACGGTTTATTCTGTCACAGCAAATGAAGGCACAGAGGATAACACCTACCTGTCTTTAAATACAGTAGTAGGAACTGATATTGATCCGGTCCTCTATGTTGCTTTCCAGATTTTAGACTACACTCTTATCAGTGCGCCGGGTGCACCGTTAAAGCAGGCGCTTATTGATGCACATATCGGTCAGGATATTATGGGCGGCTATGAAAATGGCATTTTACAACCATATTTCTCTGTTGTTGCAAAAAATGCAAATAAAGAGCAGAAGGGTGAATTTTTATCTGTTGTAAAAGGCACTTTGAGAAAACTGGCTGATCAGGGGATTGACAAAAAGAGCCTGCTGGCAGGTTTGAATTACTATGAATTCCGTTACAGGGAAGCAGATTATGGCTCTGCCCCAAAGGGACTGATGTATGGTCTCTGGTCTATGGACAGCTGGCTGTATGATGCAGATCCAATGCTCCATTTACAGTATCAGAAGACCTTTGACTATCTGAAAAAGGCGGCACAGGAAGGTTATTTTGAACAGCTGATCAAAGATTATCTTTTAGACAATCCTCACGAGGCAGTTGTGATCGTAAGCCCGGAAATTGATCTGACTGCAAGAGAAGATTCAGAACTGGCAGAGCGTCTGGAAAGCTTCAAAAAATCCTTAAGTGAGGAACAGATAAAAGCTCTGGTAAAAGAAACGGCAGAGCTTAAGGCATATCAGGAAGAACCTTCTGCGAAAGAGGATCTGGAGAAGATCCCTATGCTTGGCAGAGAAGATATCAAACGCCAGTCAGAACCATTTTCCTATAAGGTAAAAGAGGAAGATGGAACAAAGGTGATCCACAGTCCCATGTTTACTTCCGGTATTGCCTATATCAAACTGCTGTTTGATATGAATGTGATCCCAAAAGAAGATCTGCCTTATGCATCCCTTTTAAAGTCTGTTTTAGGCTATGTAGATACAGAAAACTTTACCTACCGTGATCTGACCAGTGAGATCCACTTAAACAGCGGTGGACTTGATCTCTATGTTTCTTCCTGGGAAAACTTAAGAGAAAATGGAGCTTTCAAGGGTGCTTTTACAGCAGGCATAAAGGTTCTTTACGAAAAAGCCGGCTTTGCTTTTGACATTATCAAAGAAATACTTACTGCTTCAAAATTAGATGATGAGAAACGTCTGGGTGAAATCTTAGATGAGATGCGTTCCAGATCCAGAATGCGCTTAGAAGGTGCTTCCCACAGTGCAGCAGTTGCAAGAGCATGCTCCTATTTTTCACCGGTAAGAGCTTTTGATGACATGACAGGCGGAATTGAATATTTCCATTTTCTGGAAAAAACAGCAGCTGCCTACAGCAAGGATGAGAATTTCCGCAAGGAGCTGGCCAGAAAGCTGAAAGAAACTGCAGGTAAGCTGTTTGCAGCAGATAATCTTATGGTAAGTTATACCGCAGACGAGGAAGGCTACAAGGCTCTGCCGGAAGAATTAAAGAAATTTAAGGCTGCATTAAGTAGTGGACCAAGTAAGAGATATACTTTTGAATTTACGCCGGAGCTGAAAAATGAAGGATTTAAGACCTCTTCAAAAGTGAATTACGTGGCACGCTGTGGTTCCTTTGATGCCGAAGCTTATACCGGAGCCCTGGAAGTATTAAAGGTCATCATGAATTATGAATATTTATGGCAGAACCTGCGTGTCATCGGCGGTGCATATGGCTGCATGAGCAGCTTTGGAAGAAGCGGAACCGGTTGTCTGGTATCCTACAGAGACCCGAAGCTTGCGGCTACAGATAAGATCTACGAAGGAATACCGGAATATTTAAAAAATTTCTCTATTGATGAGAGGGATATGACTAAATATGTGATCGGCGCCATGAGCAGCGTAGATACGCCATTAAGCCCGGCAGTAAAAGGTTCCAGGAATCTGACTGCCTATTTATCCCAAATTACGGATGAAATGGTACAGAAAAAGAGAAACCAGATCCTGGATGTGACTCAGGATGATATCCGTGCATTAGCAGATATCCTGGATTCCATCTTAAAAACAGGTGCTTTCTGTGTTATTGGAAATGAACAGCAGATCGAAGCAGACCATAATATGTTCAAAGAAGTAAAAGAACTGTTTCACTAATAGGAGAAAAGAATGGAAGAAAACAAACAGAAAAAATCAGGATTTGTAACATTGATCGGACGCCCAAATGTTGGCAAGTCCACACTGATGAACCATCTGATCGGTCAGAAGATCGCGATCACCTCTGACAAGCCCCAGACTACCAGAAACAGGATCCAGACCGTTTACACTGATGACAGGGGACAGATCATTTTCCTTGATACACCGGGTATCCACAAGGCAAAAAACAAGCTGGGTGAATACATGGTCAATGTGGCTGAGCATACGTTAAAGGAAGTTGATGTGGTTTTATGGCTGGTAGAACCGACTACTTTTATTGGTGCAGGTGAGCGCCATATTGCAGAGCAGCTTTCTAAGGTAAGCACACCGGTGATACTGGTCATTAATAAGATCGACACTGTTAAGGTACAGGAAGAGATACTGACTTTTATTGCTGCTTATAAAGATGTATGTAATTTCGCAGAAATTGTGCCATTATCCGCTTTAAAGGAGAAAAATACAGATCTGCTTTTAGACCTGATCTTTAAGTATCTGCCTTATGGCCCCCAGTTTTATGATGAAGATACAGTAACTGACCAGCCAATGCGCCAGATCGCGGCAGAACTGATCCGTGAAAAGGCACTGCGCCTGTTAGATGATGAGATCCCTCATGGGATCGCCGTTGTTATTGAACAGATGAAAGAGCGTTCCAATGGCATTATTGATATTGAAGCAAGCATTGTCTGCGAACGTGAGTCCCACAAGGGTATTATCATCGGAAAAGGCGGCTCTATGTTAAAGAAGATCGGAACAGTAGCCCGCCGCGAGATCGAAAACATGATGGAGACAAAAGTAAATCTCCAGCTCTGGGTAAAGGTAAGAAAAGAGTGGAGAGACAGTGAGCTTTACATGAAAAATTACGGATACGACCAGAAGGACGTATAAAAGGAATCAGGCACAGAAAGATTCCGGGAGAACATGAAATGAGAAAGGAGGGCGCGGCATGAGGGATGTTTTAAATGTTACAGGAATGGTCCTTTTAAGTGCGCCCTCTGGTGACTATGACAGACGGCTAGTACTTCTGACCCGGGAAAAAGGAAAGATAACCGCATTTGCCCATGGTGTGAGAAGACCGGGAAGCAGCCTTATGGCAGCCAGCCGGCCTTTTTCTTTTGGAACCTTTCAGGTATATGAAGGCAGATCCGCCTATAACCTTCAGTCCGCGCAGATCACCAATTATTTTGATGAATTGTCTGCTGACATGGAAGGGGCCTGCTATGGGGCTTATTTTCTGGAAGTGGCTTCCTGGCTTTCTGATGAAAATATGGACGGGACAGAGTTTTTAAATCTTTTATACGTATCTTTAAAAGCATTAAGCAAAGAAGCTCTGCCCAACCCGCTGGTACGGCGCATTTTTGAGCTTCGTGCCATGGTCATTAACGGCGTGTATACACAGAAGCCGGAAGGAAGAGTGTCGGAGTCCTGTGTCTATGCATGGCAGTATGTGATCGCAACGCCATTAGGTTCCCTGTATACATTTACACTAAAAGAAGATGTCTTAAGGGAATTTTCCAGGGAAGTACAGCATGCCATGGAGGAGTACATACACCATGAGTTTAAGTCTTTGGAAATCTTAGAAGTGCTTGCAGGAGGCAAAATGACCAGTCCTATTAGCTGAAAATGCGCTAAAGGGCTTGAAATTATGCTATTCAAAGGATATAATATGCCATATGTCTGAAAGGAAAAAGAAGAGAATGAAGAAAAAACTTCTTGCAGCAGCTGTTGCTGTGACAGCAGTGCTTATGCTTGGAGGCTGTGAAGGCTTATCTGCAAAAAACGCAAAAGGACCAGAAACAGAAGAAAGCTGTCTTTATATTACAAAAGATGGCAGTATTCAGTGGGTCAGCGTGGAACATTATGAAGGCGGCAGTTATTCCAAAGAAGAACTTTTAGACTTTGCATCTGAAAAGATAAAGGAATATAATGAAGCCAAAGGAACAGAAAACTCAAAAGAGCCGGTGACTCTGGTTTCAGGAAGTCTGGAAAATGGAAAAGCGGTACTTATTACTTCTTATGACAGTGGTGAAAGCCTTGTGGATTTTGCCGGGGAAACAGGAGATGATACCATGCCATTTGCAGAGGTCAAGACCGGCACACCGGAGGAACTTTCAGAAGAGCTGAAGGCTGCAGGTATTGAGATCCATGGTTCTTTTGCTGTTGTACTACAGGGAGAAGGAATGGTGCAGACAGAAGGAAAGATACTGGATGCAGACGGAAGCTGTACAGTCAATGACGGACATTTTATTAAAACAGGTTCCGGAACAAGTGTGATCGTAACTGAGTAGAAATGGCAGTTTACAGATAAGCAGATCATATAAAGAGAGGATACTGATATGGAAAAGACAATGGAAAAAATCGTAGCTCTTGCAAAAAACAGAGGTTTCGTATATCCGGGTTCTGAGATCTATGGCGGTCTTGCAAATACCTGGGATTACGGCAATCTGGGCGTTGAGCTGAAGAACAATGTGAAGAAGGCCTGGTGGCAGAAATTCGTACAGGAAAGCCCTTATAACGTAGGTGTTGACTGTGCTATCTTAATGAATTCCCAGACATGGGTAGCCAGCGGACATCTGGGTGGTTTCTCAGATCCTTTAATGGACTGTAAGCAGTGTAAAGAGCGTTTCCGTGCTGATAAGCTGATCGAAGATTACAACGATGCGCATGGTATTGAGATGGAAGGTTCTGTAGATGGCTGGTCCCAGGAACAGATGAAGCAGTACATCGAAGACAAGCATATCTGCTGCCCAAGCTGCGGTGCCCATGATTTCACAGATATCCGTCAGTTCAACCTGATGTTTAAAACATTCCAGGGTGTAACCGAGGATGCCAAAAATACGGTATATCTTCGTCCGGAGACTGCCCAGGGTATTTTCGTAAACTTCAAGAATGTACAGAGAACTTCCAGAAAGAAAGTTCCGTTTGGTATCGGACAGATCGGTAAGTCCTTCCGTAACGAGATTACACCTGGCAACTTTACTTTCCGTACCAGAGAGTTTGAGCAGATGGAACTTGAATTCTTCTGCAAGCCAGGTACTGACCTTGAATGGTTTGCTTACTGGAAGCAATATTGTATTGACTGGCTGCAGAAATTAGGCATCAAGCCAGACGAGATGCGTGCAAGAGATCATTCTCCGGAAGAGCTGTGCTTCTACAGCAAGGCTACTACTGACCTGGAATTCCAGTTCCCATTTGGCTGGGGCGAGCTTTGGGGTATTGCAGACAGAACTGATTATGACCTGACCCAGCATCAGACTGTATCCGGACAGGACATGACTTACTTTGATGATGAGAGCAAGGAAAAGTATATCCCATATGTAATTGAGCCTTCACTGGGTGCTGACCGTGTAACCTTAGCATTCCTGTGTGCAGCGTATGACGAGGAGGAGATCGGAGAAGGAGATGTAAGAACTGTTCTTCACTTCCACCCTGCTCTGGCACCTGTAAAGGTAGGTGTTCTGCCACTGTCCAAGAAGTTAAATGAAGGAGCAGAAAAGGTATATGCTGAGCTGAGCAAGTATTTCAACTGTGAATTTGATGACAGAGGCAACATTGGTAAGCGTTACAGAAGACAGGATGAGATCGGTACTCCATTCTGCGTAACCTACGACTTCGATTCAGAAGAAGACCATGCTGTAACTGTCCGTGACAGAGATACCATGGAGCAGGTTCGTATCCCGATCGCTGAGTTAAAGGATTACTTTGCTGACAAGTTTATGTTCTAATAATGTAAATATTATTTGCATCTGCCTTATAACATTATATTTAAATTTAAAATGCCCGCTTTCCTGTTATTGGGAAGAGGGCATTTTTTAGAATGATTTTATAAACGGGATCCAATAAGTATGGTATAATGAGCCCAGGGGAAAAAACAAGACATTAACGAAGATCCCGCCTGCCACGGCAGGAATCAGAGCACACAAGCGGGGGAACCTGAGTCTTGGCTGCGACAAACCGGAGGTATATCCATGAAATTAAAGACCCGCTTGGCGGTTGCATTTATGATCATCACTATTGTTCCTATGATTCTGATCTTTGTGTCCTTTTTTGCCATTAATGATCATCAGGCACGTTCCTTTACAAAAGAGTATGGACTGACAGAACAGGTAGATCTTTTAAGCGGAAATTCGACACAGGTGTTTAACCGTCTGACCCGCCGGGTACAGCAGGTGATCCGGGAAGAACTGGATAAGAAGCCGGAATTATATGAAGATACAGGCCACTTAGATGAGGTTAATGCAGAACTTCAGAAGCATTACGCCTATCTGGTAGTGCGTAAAGGAACAGATATCATTTATTTTGGTGATACAGATGAAGAAAATAAGTCCCAGCTGTGTGAACAGCTGCCAGAATTTGATATCCTTCAGGGAGATTTAGAGGGTGGTATATACTTAGATGGTGAGAGCCAGCATCTTGTAAAGCAGATGGATTTTCAATTTCCAGATAAGACAGAAGGAAGCGTATTTATTATTTCCAATGTGGATGATCTGCTGCCGGAAGTAAAATACATGATCAGGGAAATGCTCTTTTTAGGAGTCATGATCCTTCTGATCGCTGGAATCACCCTGACTTTCTGGGTCTATCAGTCGATCCTAAGCCCATTAAACAAGCTTCAGGAAGCCACAAAGAAGATCCGTGACGGCAATCTGGAATTTACCCTGGATGTGGATGCAGATGATGAGATCGGCCATTTGTGCCAGGATTTTGAAGAAATGCGTATGCGTTTAAAAGAAAGCGCAGAGGAAAAAATCCAGTATGACAAAGAAAGCAAAGAGCTGATCAGTAATATCTCCCATGACTTAAAGACTCCTATCACGGCGATCAAGGGCTATGTAGAAGGTATTATGGACGGAGTGGCATCTTCACCGGAAAAGCTGGATAAATATATCCGGACTATTTATAATAAAGCCAATGACATGGACCGTCTTATTGATGAGCTGACCTTTTATTCCAAGATCGATACAAACAAGATCCCCTATACTTTCTCAAAGATCAACGTTTCACAGTATTTCAGGGATTGTGTGGAAGAAGTAGGACTGGATATGGAAGCCAGAGGTATTGAACTGGGATATTTTAACTATGTAGATGAAGATGTGGTAGTGATCGCCGATGCAGAGCAGATGAAGCGTGTGATCAACAATATCATTGGTAATTCTGTGAAATATCTGGACAAGAAAAAGGGCATTATCAATATCCGTATCAAGGATGACGGGGATTTCATCCAGGTAGAGATCGAAGATAATGGAAAAGGCATTGCTGCAAAGGATCTGCCTAATATCTTTGACCGGTTCTACCGTACGGATTCTTCCAGAAATTCTTCTCAGGGTGGAAGCGGCATTGGACTGTCTATTGTGCGCAAGATCATTGAAGACCACGGCGGCCGCATCTGGGCCACCAGTAAAGAAGGGATCGGAACAGAGGTGCACTTTGTTTTAAGAAAATATCAGGAGGTTATTCAGGAATGAGCAAAATACTGATCGTAGAAGATGAGGAAAGCATTGCAGAGCTGGAAAAGGATTATCTGGAACTGTCAGGCTTTGAAGTGGAGATAGAAAATAATGGGACAGACGGCTTGGAACGGGCATTAAAGGAGGAATATGACCTGTTGATCCTGGATCTGATGCTTCCGGGAACAGATGGGTTTGAGATCTGCCGCCGTGTACGTGAGATAAAAAACACCCCTATCATTATGGTTTCCGCAAAGAAAGAAGATATTGACAAGATCCGCGGTCTGGGTCTGGGAGCAGATGACTATATTACAAAGCCATTCAGTCCAAGTGAGATGGTAGCCAGAGTAAAAGCGCATATGGCAAGATATGAGCGGCTGGTAGGAAGTGGCCAGCCGTCAAACGAGATCATTGAGATCCGTGGTTTAAAGATCGATAAGACTGCCAGAAGAGTATGGGTCAATGGGGAAGAAAAGACCTTTACAACAAAGGAATTTGACCTGCTTTCCTTCCTTGCCCAGAATCCTAATCACGTATTTACGAAAGAAGAGCTTTTCTCCAAAATCTGGGATATGGAGTCTATTGGAGATATCGCTACAGTTACTGTGCATATTAAGAAGATCAGGGAAAAAATTGAGTTTAATACAGCAAAGCCTCAGTATATAGAAACAATCTGGGGCGTAGGATACAGATTTAAGATATAATGAGTCCAAAAGAAAAACAAGCGACACCGAAGGTGGCATTTGTTTTTCTTGGACTATTAACGAAGGCTCCGCCTGCGTTAGCAGGCAGTAGAGCGCGTCAGCGCGGGAAACCTGAGTCTACCAGCAGGCAGTGGAGCGCATCCGCACAGGAAACCTGAGCCTACAAGCATATATAAACGGAGAAAATCACCATGGAAACCAAACGAATCAAAATAAATGACACAAAAAATATAAACGATGAAGAATTAAAAGAAGCCGCCCAGATTTTACGTGACGGCGGTCTTGTTGCATTTCCAACAGAAACTGTATACGGTTTAGGGGGAAATGCCTTAGATGAAAAAGCAGCAGGAAAGATATATGCGGCTAAAGGCAGGCCTTCAGATAATCCTCTGATCGCCCATGTATCCTGTGCTGCAGAAGTCACACCGTTGGTAAAATATATCCCGGAAGCAGGAATGAAATTAATGGATGCTTTCTGGCCAGGCCCGCTGACTATTATTTTCCCTAAAAGTGATATTGTACCTTATGGAACCACTGGTGGTCTTGATACAGTAGCGGTCCGTATGCCGGTAGACCCGGTTGCAAACCGCCTGATCGCACTGGCGGGTGTACCGGTAGCAGCACCAAGCGCCAATACCTCCGGCCGTCCAAGCCCTACGACAGCAGACCATGTATGGCAGGATTTAAACGGCAAGATCGAGATGATCATTGATGGAGGCCCTGTAGGAATTGGTGTGGAATCCACGATTGTAGATGTATCCGGTGATGTTCCCGCAGTTCTGCGTCCAGGCGCTATTACCATGGAAATGTTAAAAGATGTTTTAGGGGAAGTTACCATTGACCCGGCTATTTTAGGACCGATGGCAGAAGGCGTGCGTCCAAAAGCACCTGGTATGAAGTATAAACATTATGCTCCAAAGGCAGATCTGACCTTAGTAGAGCCTGCAAATGTGGCAGATGCCAGAAAAACAGGGGAAGCCGTTGCCATGACACAGGAACAGGTGGAACAAATGGTGAAAACTGTGTGGAAGCTGGCAAAAGAAAAAATCGATGCAGGCTGTAAAGTTGGTATCATCTGTACCGATGAGTCAAGATCACGTTATCCCCAGGGTGAGGTGCGCAGTATTGGCGCCAGAAAGAGCCAGGAGTCTGTAGCACATAACCTGTATGCACTGCTTCGCGAATTTGATGATTTAAAAGTAGACTATATCTTTTCTGAAAGCTTTACCCAGGATCATCTGGGACAGGCCATTATGAACCGTCTGTCAAAAGCAGCGGGATATCAGATCTATAAAGTATAATGGAACACAGCATTCCTGTATCAAAGGGGTTACAGCATAGAAAGCGGGGTTGTTAACGGAGTATGAAACAAACAGAAAAACAGACCTTAGGAGAAAAAACAGCCCAGAATCTCCTTGAAATGATCCAGCAGAAGGAATATGCTCCAGGAGACAAGCTGCCTACAGAGGCAGAACTGGTGGAAACGTTGGGAGTTGGCCGCAATACAGTAAGAGAGGCACTTCGCATCCTTATGTCCCGGAATATCGTTACTATCCGTCAGGGATCAGGAACCTTTATTTCCGAGAAAAATGGAGTGGCAGACGATCCACTTGGCTTTTTTATGATGGATGACAGGCGCCAACTTACAGAAGACCTGATTCAGGCAAGACTGATCCTGGAACCGGCACTTGCTGCACTTGCTGCGCAAAATGGTTCAGAGGAAGAGATAAAAGACCTGGAGCGCATTTTAGAAGAGCTGGAAAAACTGATCCGGGATAAAAAAGACTATTCCGAAAAAGATTCCCAGTTCCATGCCCAGATCGCTACCTGCTCCCACAACCGGGTCATGACCTGTCTCTTATACACATCTGACGCTGCCGAC
>UQJF01000010.1 GCA_900541315.1 uncultured Clostridium sp.
GTGTAGCAAAAACTATATAATGTATTGGGGGGTTACGTCTATTATAATAGCATAGGATACCCAAAAAGTGTGCACAAAGTTTCGGTTTTTGTTTTTTTTCTTTTATGCATTTTATCCAACAACTGCTTCTGATAATTCTGTCTTCTGGCGTTTAGGCCACTTTTCCTCAGGCTGCTGGCTTTTTTTATAAAAGTACTGGATAATGTCTTTTCTGGTAATGATACCGATAAAACATTTCTGATCATCTAATACAGGCACAAAATTCTGGTTTAATGCCTTTCCGATCAGGTCTTCCATATCTGCATCTGCTTTCACCGGACGGTTATCCAGTCTGCGCTTAATGGCTGTAATAGGGATCTTTTCTGCTCCTTTTAAGTCTAAATGGTACTGGTTTTTAATACCCCAGAGCAGATCTCCTTCTGTCAGAGTTCCGATATAGCGGCCTGTCCTGCTGATAATGGGGATGGCAGAATATTTGTGGTGTTCCATTTTCTCTAAAGCCTGTCTTAAGGTGTCTTCCTCACTAATATAAGCTACTTCGCTTTTAGGAGTCAGGAAAAATAAAATGTTCATCTCGATACTCCTTTTATATAATATTCTAAAAAGAGTATACCTTAAGGCTCTGAATCTTCAGTGAATAATTTCTAACATTTTTCTTAAATCGATAATATTACCTGCCTGCAGCCATTTTTACTCCATCTGGTCCAGTGGATCTATAGCTTTTTCCTGGTGTTTTAATTCAAAGAATACATTGACACCTTCTACGGAATAATATTTTGTAGGCTCTGCCACATATCCAAAGACCTGCCCGGCTTCCAGATATTCCCCTGGTACAGCGGTGATCTCCTTTAACTGGCCGCAGGTAGCAGTATACTCATTTCCAAGATCCAGTACAACGAAATTGCCGATCTCTTCATTGGAACCTACTTCCAGTACCTTTGCATTTGCAGGCGCTGCTACCGGGTCGCTGACCTCTGCCTGGATCACAATACCCGGATTGCACTTAAACTGATCCAGAGTAGGAAAATAAATAGTCTGATCCATACTGTAATCCAGGATCACATTTCCTCTTACCGGCCAGGTAAGGGAACTGGTATCTGTAAAATTTAACACCAGGGCTTTTGCTGCCTGTTTTCCTGCCCCTGCTTCTGCTGCAAGGTCATTTCCTGTATTCTTGTTCTCTGCTGTGTTTTCATTGTCTGTCAGTGGGTTGTTTCCTGCATTTTCATCTGTGTTCTTCTGGGCAAAAGCCTTAGGGTCTTCCTGTGACGCCTCTGCTGCCGCCTGGGCATTATCACCGGTATTTTCCTGGTCTGCTCCATTTTGGCCGTTCTCTTTCGCCATCAGCTCACCTCCCGGTACTTCCAGATAGGGGCTCTGGCCATTTTCATCTGTACTGCCTACTGTAAGCACTCCTACCGCAGCCACAGCCGTTAAAAGGCCAATGACCATCATTACCAGGAAGAGCTTATCTTTGAATAACTGATTTACTTTATCTTTCACCTTTTATCACCTCACTGGTATTCTTACCAGTTTGGTCATCTTTATTCAGTGCAAAATTCAATATCACTGTAAAAATATTCCAGTATCTGTTTAAAATCCCATCCTTCTGCTGCTTTTGCCTGGGCTTCACACTGGCTTAAGCCGTACCCGTGTCCATTTCCCTTTACAGTAATGGAAATGCCATTTTCCTGAGGCTCTGTAAAAAAACAGGCAGAAGGAAGTCCTAAAGCATCTGCTGCTTCTTCCCCAGTAAGAGAAACACCGTCAATCTGGATCTCTTCCACATAGGCAGAAGCATCTCTTTTTATGATCTGCACCTTTGAGGGAATTGCTTCTGGACGCACCTGAAAAGCCTTTAACTTTTCTGCTGCCTGTGCATCTGAAAAAGACAGATAGCTGATAAAATCCTCTGCCTTTGGATCATCAGGACAGGAAACAGAAGAAAGATATGGGTAGTTTTCACCCCCATTTCTGGTTTTTCCGGCGCTCAGCCTGCAAAAAAGAGGTGTGATAAGTTTCCCCTGACAGGTCATTACAATCCCGGCCGTCTGGGCTACTGCTTCCTCCAGACGGCTGTATTTTTCCAAAAACGCATCTGTTCCCCAGGTTTTCTTTAATTCATCTCCTGGCTTTCTCCTTAACCCCAGATCTGATTCTGATATCTCCCATACTGACTGTGACTTTCCTACGGTTGTTACCTCCCCGCCAGTTTCAGACATCCCAATTTCAGGCTTTTCTGATCCATTCTCCATTTTCTCCATCTGCTGCCTTATATATGTCCTTGCAATCACTGCCTGGGCCTTTATGGCTTCCATTTCACTGTCCGGGGATACCTGCACTGCCAGCACAGAAGGAAGATATTCTTCCAGTGACAGCCATTTTTCCTTTTCACTGCCACCTGACTGGTCTAAAAAGATGCGGTAACTGCCTGCAGCCGTTCTCTCCTGCTGCCTGCTGTACTGTGTTCCCTGTATATTTCCTGTGACTATCAGTGTAGTCCCAAAAGGCAGAAGCAGACCGGCCACAACCCCGACGATCATCCATTTTCCCATAAAAAATCCCCTGTTTCCACCTTGCTGTTTTCTACAATATATGGAGACGGGGGATCATTTTATTATTGAATTTTGGCTACAGCTTGTACCATCTGCAGGCAACAAGTCTATTTTTACCCAATATAAGCCTGTATCAGACGGAAGGTGTTTTCTGCACCATCTCTGTGGCTTCTTTCATAGCCATGGGAAGCATACACACCTGGTCCGATCAGGGCATGACGGATGTCATTTCCTGCACGGAGAGTAGTCTCCACATCAGAACCATAGTGAGGATATACATCCACTGCAAAACCTATGTTATTTTCCTTTGCAAGCTCCACCAGGCGGCTTACGATCTCGTAATTATAAGGTCCGCCGCTGTCTTTTGCACAGATAGAAACTTCCCGTTCTGTACACATCAGTCCATTGCCTACACAGCCCATATCCACTGACCAGGCTTCCGTAACACCAGCGGGTACAGAAGCACTGCCTCCATGTCCCACTTCCTCATAAACTGTAAAATGGGCATATACAAACCTGTCAGGCTGTATATTTTCTTCTTTCAGATATTTTCCATATCCCAGTAAAATAGCTGCTGAAAGCTTATCATCCAGGAAACGGCTTTTAATATAGCCTGATTTTGTAACCCGTGTCCGTGGCTCAAAGCACACATAATCTCCCGGCATGATGCCCAGCTTTAACGTATCCTCTTTGGAGCTTACCGGCTCATCCACCAGAACTTCTATGGTATCCCAGTTTCGCTCTGTTTTCTCATAATCTCCATTTACATGGACAGAAGCATTGATCAGCTGGCATACACCCTCATAAATCCCGTCTGCTTTGGTAACAATGCGCACATTTTCTGCCTCTGCATTTGCCGGTTTCATACCACCGATATTAGTCAGCCGGAGGCGTCCATCTGCTTTTACCTCAGCTACCATACCGCCTAAAGTATCGCAGTGGGCTTCTAATAAAATCCCATCTTCTCTGTTTTTCCCGCCAAAAGAAGCAACTACACCGCCTTTGATGGTACGTTCTGCCTGGATCCCCAGTCTTTTTAATTCCTCTAACAGATAATCTGTTACCTGCCGGCAATAGCCTGAGGGACTGTCTATGGATAATAATTTTTCTGCCTGTTCTATAATATAATCTGTGTATTTTCTGTAGTCTGTCATGTTTTCACCAAGCCTCTCCTGTCTCTTCCTTTTACCTGATAATAAGCATTCTTTTCTATGTACATCCGCTTTTCCGCTGCCTTTAACATAGCTTCTATCATACTTTCATTTTTCCATTCCAGTCCTATAGAACAGCTGACCTCCGCCTCTTCCAGGTCTTCTTGCACCTGTTTGATCCGTTCCATGAAATCTGCTTCCGCTGTTTTCGCAACAATGATCACAAATTCATCTCCGCCAATACGATACGCATTTTCCGGAAACGTTTTTAAAATACACTGGGCGGCACTACAGATCAGCCTGTCTCCTGCTTCGTGTCCCAGGCTGTCATTAACCTGTTTTAAGCCGTTAAGGTCAATATAGGCAACCCCTGTATCGCGGACCGGGAAATATTCACAGCTTTCCAGCACTTTCATGTATTTATTGCGGTTATAAAGCCCTGTAAGCATATCACGAAAGCTTAAAAACTGCAAACGCTCCTGCTGCTTTTGGGAAGACTGGCTGTTTACAATAAAATACTGCAAAGACAGCAAAAGAGTGGCATCATCAAAATGAGTCCGGGGATTGTCTACTCCAACAAAGCCGATAATCTTTTCATTTTTCTTTAGTGGCACTGTTAAAAGGCGTTGAACCTTCTGTTCCACCAGCATTTCGTAAGAGGGATACCCCTTTTCCTGCTTTGTATCTGCGATGTAATAAACTTCTCCTTTCTTGAAACGGTCCATCCAGACTTCAATAACAGAAAGGGGTACTTCCTGGAGATTATCGATCTGACAGGAAACACCCTCTGCTGCATATTCGTATGTATTGATAACGATCTGTTTTTCATAATCAATATCAAAAATATAACTTCTATCTGCCTGAAAATAGTTGCAGATAATGCCCAGAAGGTTATAAATAGCCACACCAGTATTCCTGTCTGCGGAAAGTTCCGCTGCACAACGGTTTAATGTGGTGGCGATCTCTAACTGATGGAGCCTTTCTTTGTTGATCCTTTCCATCTGTTCCTTCAAGCTTCCTACGATCAGAATATTGGCCACAATACCAATAGCCACCACCATTACTTTACTTCTGCCATCTGTATCAAAAATCCAGAAACTGTGTTCTACAGAAAAATAGAACATAGTATACAAATATATGATCCCGCCGCAAAGGATACCTGCTTTGTATCCAAACTGTACTAAAGCCGCAGATAAAATCACAATTAAAATGATATTGGGATTAGAGATCCGAAACCAGTAAGTGACCGCACAGGCTGCTGTCTGTAAAAGTCCTATGAGCAATATCCATTTGATATTTTTATCCTGACGTATGGCTTCTGGTATTTTCATAGGCATCCCCCTTCTATGTCTAATGTACTCCCGGAGTCTCCCTGTGCCTGATTTTGTGAGGATTTTTTGTCAATTGATCAGCCAAAACAGCAGATGCATGAGACACTCTGAAAGGTTATTTTGCAAATATATCGTCACTTCACTTGTAGTTATAACTATATTTTATATAAACAACGGGGATTTTGCAATCGTTTATTAATTTTGCAACCTGATTATAAAAAAGAGCATGTCTCCATTCCCGGAAACACGCTCTTATCTATCTTATATGCTTTTTATAATTCTTTTATCTTTCTACTGCGGACTTACAATCTTGCCCGCAACAGCACAGCTGGCTGCTGTCTTTGGAGAAGCCAGATAGATCTGTACCTTGGATGTTCCCATACGGCCTAAGAAGTTGCGGTTATTGGTTGCAACTACTCTTTCACCATCTGTTAAGATGCCGCCGGTTCTGCCGCAGCACAGTCCACAGCCGGGATGGGTGATGATAGCACCGGCTTCTGCCAGTGTATCCAGGATACCCATTTCATCTGCCTGTCTGTAGATCTTACGGCTGGCTGGTGTAACGATCAGTTTTACAAAATCTGCTACCTTCTTGCCTTTTAAAACCTCAGCTGCTGCTGCCAGATCCTCTAAACGGCCATTGGTGCAGGAGCCGATAAATACCTGGTCGATCTCTGTTCCTTCCAGTTCGCTGACATTGCGGATCTTGTCTACCTGGGACGGACATGCCATAACTGGTACAAAATCCTCTGCCTTGTATTCCATTACCTTGCAGTAATTCGCGTCTGCATCTCCTACCAGGCTCGTCTGGTAATCATTTAAGGTAATATCACAGTATTCTGCTGTTTTTTCATCTGGTGTAAACAGTGCACATTTAGCACCTGCTTCAATGGCCATATTGGAAATGGTCATACGGCTGGCAACTGTCATGTTCTCTACTGCGCTTCCAGAAAATTCCAGTGCCTTGTAGGTAGCGCCATCCGCACCCAGATCACCGATCAGACGCAAAATAACATCCTTTGACATTACATTTTCAGGCAATTTGCCATTGATCACAACTTTAATAGTCTCCGGTACCCTGATCCACATGGTTCCGGTTCCTAAGATGCTTGCCATTTCTGTATATCCGATACCTGAAGAAAAGGCGCCTACACAGCCGTAGGTAGTGGTATGGCTGTCTGTACCAAATGCAATATCACCTGGCTTTACATAACCTGCTTCTGTCATCAGCTGGTGGCAGATGCCATCACTTCTATGTACGTGGGTCATGCCATATTTTTCAGCAAAAGCATCACCAGTATGGAAATGTCTGGTATCATCTAACTGACTTGCAGGTACCAGATGGTCATAGATCAGAACCACTTTATCCGGATCCCAAAGCTTCCCAAAGCCCATTTCCCTGAATTTTTCTGCTACAAAAGGGATAAATATATCGTGGATCATCACACGGTCCACATTTACAGTCACAATATCACCTGGCTTTACTTCTTTGCCGGTATTATGCTCTATGATCTTTTCAATTACTGTCTTTCCCATTTCTTACACTCCTCCTAATCCAGACCATTCAGTTTGCGCATAGCCTTTACCAGACCGCCTGCGCGGATAATGTCCATCAGATTCTCCGGAAGAGCTGCGATGGGATATGTTTTTCCATTGTAATCAACATGTTCATTCATTACAACAGATATGGTATCCCCCTCTTTGATGTCATCATAGAGAGTAGGCTGCTCAATAAGAAGCAGACCGTTGTTAATGGAGTTACGGAAGAAGATCCTTGCAAAGGATTTTGCGATAACACACTGGATCCCCAATGCCTTGATGATCTCTGGTGCCTGTTCTCTGGATGAGCCGCAGCCAAAATTCTTTCCTGCAACAATGATATCTCCCGGTTTGATCTGGGCTGCCAGCTCCGGGCGCAGCGGGGAAAATCCATACTGCTTCATATCATCTATTGTTTTTAATGCAAGGTATTCTGTTGGGATAATGATATCGGTATCAATATCATCTCCCAAAACCCATACCTTTCCTGTCATTTTATCCATGTTCCAATATCCTCATATTTTCGATTATTTTATGTCCTCAGCCAGGGCAATCTCTCCTGCAATAGCAGAGGCAGTAACTGTAGCTGCGGAGCCTAAATATACCTTAGAGCTTGGATGTCCTGCACGGCCCTTGAAGTTTCTGGTGCCTGTACTGATCAGGACTTCATTTTCACCGATCACGCCCTGACAGCTTCCCCAGCATACGCTGCAGTTCGGGTTCATGACAATAGCGCCTGCTTCCATAAAGATATCGATCAGACCTTCCTTTAATGCCTGACGGTAAACGGTCTGGCTTGCAGGAACTACCAGGAAACGTACCTTTTTTGCCACTTTTTTGCCCTTGATAATAGAAGCCCCCACTCTTAAATCTTCAATACGTCCATTGTTGCAGGAACCTAAGAATGCTTCGTCGATCTTTATTCCACGGACTTCTTCTGCAGGAACTACATTATCCACAAAATCAGGTTTTGCAGCTACAGGACGTACTTTGGATAAGTCAAAGGTATATTCTCTCGCATACACTGCATCCGGATCACTCTTGTATACAGCTTTTGGCTTTCTGCCATGTGCTTCCAGATATTCTAATGCCTTTTCATCTGCCTCAAAAATGCCGGTCTTTGCACCTGCCTCTACTGCCATATTGCAAAGTACCATACGCTCGCTGATGCTTAAGGTTTTAGCACCTTCTCCGGTAAATTCCATTACCTGGTAATTACATCCGTTTGCACCGATCTCTCCAATGATGGTTAAGATCAGGTCTCTTGCATAAACACCTTCCGGCAGTTTTCCTACCAAATTAAACTTTACAGTTTCAGGAACCAGTACCCAGGATTTTCCAGTTACCATTCCATAAAGGAAGTCCGTACATCCAACACCGGTACCAAAAGCACCTAAAGCACCATAGGAACATGTATGGCTGTCTGCCCCGAAGATCAGCTCACCAGAACATACATAATTTTCCATCATTACCTGATGGCAGACGCCTTTTCCTTCCCAGAAATCAATGTTGTTTTCTTTTGCAAAATCACGCATCTTCTTCTGGGATGCTGCTGTTTTCGGGCAATCTGAAGGTACGTTGTGGTCTACGATAAATACCACTTTTTTTGCATCAGCAATATGTGGATTTTTTAATTTATTCCGGTACATGTCCACAGTCAGATGTGTGGTACCATCATTACTCATTAAACGGTCTAATGTTACAGTATGGATATCTCCCGGTTTTACACTTTCAACGCCGGCTGCTGCCGCTATGATCTTTTCTGCGATCGTCATTCCCATTTTCCTATTCCTCCTCACGGTTTAATGAGGCGATCAGTCCGCCCTGGTTTAAAATATTCTGCATATATTCCGGCAGCTTGGTGCAGGAATAGGTCTTGCCATTTGCCTGGGCCGTTCCATCTGACATGGAAAGTTCCATGGTATCGCCGGTCTTTACCTCATCCGGCAGCTCCTTACAGACAATAACAGGAAGTCCGATATTGATAGCATTTCTGTAAAAAATCCTTGCAAAGGATTTTGCAACGATAGCCTGTACACCTAACGCTTTTAAAACGCCTGGTGCCTGTTCTCTGGAAGAACCGCATCCGAAGTTTTCACCACCTACAACAAAATCTCCCGGTTTAACTTTTTTAGGAAAATCCGGATCTAAAGACTCAAAAGCATGCTCCTTCATTTCTTCTAAATTTGGTAAAAGCAGATACTGTGATGCGATGATCTGATCTGTATCAAGGTCATTATGAAATTTAAAAATGGTTCCTTTTGCCATGATGTATGTATTCCTTTCTTAAAACCGCCTTGTCTGGGTTTTGCTTTTCTGCATTTTCTGTGTTTTGTACTAATATGTAGTATACCATAGGATGTACTATAATGGAAATGGTGGTTATTGATATATTTAATAACTGTAAGTTATAGAATACGCCCCCACAGATAACCTGCGCTGCATTATTTCAGTAGAATTGCGGGGAGTGCAAAACGCACAAAAAACTGCTGTATACAGTTCTATTACTCTCGTATACAGCAGTTTTTAGCTTCTTCTTATTCTGTTTTTAAAAATACTTCTTGCTTCCCCAAAGATTACTTCTTTTAAGGTCCAGATATTCATTATAAGCCTTTTCAAGGATCTGCTTTTCATTGGAAAACTTCAGCAGATGATATGCTTCATAAAATTTGTAATACCCGGAATCCAGAAAGTATTCTTCCCGCTGTGGTTTACTGTAGTAGCTGTCAGCCATCATCAGATACCAGTGTACATCTTTTTCTACCACATCCTGAGGCGTGTTAAAGGTGTACTGGCTCTTTCCAATGTACTTGATGATAGAAGCGCTTACTCCGGTCTCTTCTTTTACTTCCCTAAGAGCCGTTTCTTTGTATTCTTCGCCAGCTTCTACTGTTCCCTTAGGCAGGACCCAGCCCTCATATTTGTTCTTGTAATTCTTATACAGGACCAGGATCTTCCCTCGAAATATAACCACACCGCCGCAGCTCGTTGCCTCAATCATTGCAATTCCTCCCGGTTTTGGTGTGAATCTGAATAACTGGTTTTAGTATACAACGTTTGAGGGGTATATGCAAGAAGGAAATCTAGGTATGAAACTATTGTAGCACTTTGCGGCAATTTCCTTACTGTATATGATAATGTTTTTTCATACCTTCTAAAAATTCTGGTTCTGATGACAAACGGGTGATCTCGCTGGTGCGGCCATCTAATTGCATGGCTGTTATTAAATTTAGAATGGTCAATTCGCCTGCAGCTTTACCCTGGGTGATTCCCCTGCGCATTCCTTGCTTTTCACCCTCCATTTTGCTCTCCTCTACCCAATCAAGAAGTCCTTTGCACATGTTAATCCCCCCTTCCTCACTACGATACTTTTCTTTAACTTGCTGTAATTGTTTTGTATCTGTCATTGCTGCAATAAGATCATAGGCATCTTCGTCTATGTTTTCAAACTGTTTTTCTCGTTCTTTTAAATATTGTTCTACCGCTTTTTTATCTGAGGACCGCCTGATAAATCCGAATACCTCTCTGACATCTGTTTTAAAACATTCTTCATTTGTAAATCGGCAAACATCTAAAACATGGATTGGATAATGGTTGATGAATATTTTTATCTCTTCTGGAAGATTTTTATGGTCCAAAATCTCATAAATATCTTTCGCTATATCCCATGGCTTTTCTCCATAATAGATTACAATAGTAATAACTGGCGTTAAAGCATCTGTGCTTGTCAGACTGCTGATATAATCATTTTTATCCAAAACACCTTTTTCCCGGTTTTGCTTTTGTATCTTTTTCATCTGGCGGTCATAAGATAACGCATCTTCCACCATAATACGTACCGGCATTCCCCGATGAATCTTATCCTGATGTTCCAGAGCAATGATCGTAAATGAAGTTCCAAAAGCTACTCTTTTTACTCCATCTCGAAAACGTTGTATATTTTTCTTCTTTTTCACAGTCAGGCTGCCCCTGCGTGACTTTCCTACCTCTCTTGTATCCTGGCTATAAAACTGTTTTTCTGTTACAATCTGCTTTCCATCAAAAATATAGCCATTTAACAAGTCCGCATACCGCCTGTCATCATCAAAAAACACAGCTGTTTCTATATCTCTTGTTCCCATTTATTCTCCCCTTTCTTTCTACTGCAAAGCAAAAGGGAAGTTTCTAACATCTATTATACGAAATCCAATTGCAGATTTCAATATATTCCCCCTGCCTGTTTTAAAACAAAATTATACTGATCTTTAAACCTGTCTTTCAATAAAGCCCATGTGATTTTTGGCAGAATCTGCCCGAATACAGATATGAAACACATATAGCGTTACATATTTTTAGAATATCATTATTTCTGACTGATAAATGTAATTACAGTATAACATTAAAATTTACAAAAATCTACTACATTTTTCCCTACAAAAAACCAGCCTCACAGGCTGCATTTATACACATTTATGTACTCATGCCTCTTGCCTGCAAGACTGACTTTTTATGCTCTATTATTACACTTATGAGTTCATCCTGCACTCACAAGCCATTCGCTTACGCGCTTCACTGCATGCTATTACAGGCAGCTTATTTCATCCCCATAAAGATCTTCTCATCTGTAATAGGCAGTTCCCTGATCCTGACACCGACTGCATTATATACCGCATTTGCAATAGCTGGAGATGGGGTATTGATAACGATCTCACCAATGGATTTTGCACCAAACGGGCCCGTAGGCTCGTAGCTGCATTCAAATTCTACCTGGACTTTTCCGATGTCCAGACGGCTTGGTACTTTGTACTGCATGAAGGAGTTTTCATGGACACGTCCCTGGTCGGAATAAGTTACATCCTCATACATTGCCATGCCAATTCCCTGTGCCAGACCGCCTTCTGTCTGTACTCTGGCCAGATTTTCATTTAATGGTGTTCCACAGTCTACTGCTGCTGCAAACTGGATCAGTTCGATATGACCGGTTTCCTTGTCGATCTCCACTTCTGCAGCACCTGCCATAAATGGTGGCGGTGAAACAGGTGAAGTATGGGACTCTGTAGCCTGGAGAGCTTCCTCGTTAAAGCACATAGCTTTATTTCCGATATCCTTCAGTGTAATCTCCGCCTGTTCTCCCTCAGGCGCATTCAACCTGCGGACTGTCTTTCCAGTAAACTCCAGATCGTCCTCTGAGCAATTCAGATATTCTGCTGCTTTCTTTAATATCTTCTTTTTCAAAGATTCACAGGTCTTTACTACTGCCATACCTGTCAGATAAGCAGTACTGGAAGCATAGGAACCGGAGTCATATGGGGAAATATCAGTATCAACGCCGTAAACCACAATATCATCCAGCTCACAATCCAGGCACTCTGCTGCTACCTGTGCCAGTGTGGTATCACAACCGGTTCCCATATCAGATGCACCAATTGTCATACTGTAAAAGCCGTCATCATTTACCTTAATGGTAACGCTTCCTACGTCTACGCCGGAAATAGCAGAGCCCTGCATTGCCATTGCCAGACCTACTGCCCTTACTTTGCCATTTCCCATGTCTTTTCTTGGATACTTTTCATCCCAGCCGATCATTTCCATAGCCTTGTCTACACAGCGGTCCAGAGCACAGCTGTTGGCAGTTTCGCCATAGTAAGCAGGCATCACCTGTCCCTGGCGTATCATATTTTTCTTTCTAAGCTCAATGGGGTTCATTCCCATCTGGGCTGCCAGTTCGTCTATAGCGGACTCTACAGCAAAAATACCCTGGGTTGCTCCATATCCGCGGTAAGCACCTGCGGACATACGGTTGGTATAAACTACATCATAAGCAAAGCGGAATGCCTTTGGTGTACCGTACAAAGGAATAGACTTGTGTCCTGAAAGACCTACTGTAGTCGGTCCATGTTCGCCAAAAGCACCTGTATTGGACAATGTATACACATCCATTGCCTGTAAAATACCATTGTCATCGCAGCCCAGCTTTACCTTTACCTCCATTTCATGACGTGGAGAAGATGCGATCTGGGACTCATAACGGCTGTAAATGATCTTAGCCGGTTTTCCGGTCTTCATAGTAACGATCGCCGGATAAACTTCTGCTACTACGGTCTGCTTTGCACCAAAACCGCCACCGATCCTTGGCTTGATAACGCGAATCCTTGATTTTGATACATCCAGTGCATGAGCCAGGATACGACGCACATGGAAAGGGACCTGGGTGGAAGCCACTACATTTAAACGTCCATATACATCCATATAAGTAAATGCACGGAAAGTCTCCATCATGGCCTGCTGGTTTGCCTTAGTATGGTATGTTTTTTCCACAATGTGGCTGCAGCCTGCAAATGCTGCCTCCAGATCACCGTGGGTCTCACCGCCGCTGGCACATAAGTTTCTCTTATTATCAGCGCCCACATTACACAGCGCTTTCCAGTTATCCTCAGGATGTACCAGGATTTTTCCATCTTTTGAATCATGCATATCTAAAACAGGCTCCAGGACCTGATATTTCACCTTAATAAGGCGCATTGCATGATCTACCGCAGCTTCTGTCTCACCTGCGATGATAGCCACTGCATCTCCCACAAAACGTACTCTCTGATCCAGGATCAGGCGGTCATACGGACTTGGCTCCGGATAGGTCTGGCCAGCCATGGTAAAACGCTTCTGAGGAACATCCTTCCATGTAAGGATACATTCGATCCCTGGAACTCTGGAAGCAACCTTACAGTCGATTTCTTCGATCAGCGCATGGGCATAAGGACTTCTAAGCACTTTTACGATCAGGCAGTCCTTTGGTGCCAGGTCATCGGTGTAGACCGGCTTACCTGTTACCAGTGCTTTCGCATCTTTTTTCACAACAGGAGCGCTTATCAGCCGGAATTTCTTTCCTGTTGCAGGATTGATCTGTGTATATGCCATTTTCTTATGCCTCCTTTCCGCTCTGCTTCATATCCAGATATTTTTTTACAGCCCTAAGCTGGGACATGTATCCGCTGCAACGGCATAAATTTCCAGAAAGATATTCTTTGATATCTTCTTCATCCGGATTTTTTAATTCTTTTTCCATAGCAAGAACATTCATAATAAAGCCCGGATTACAGAAACCGCACTGCTCTCCGCCTTCTCTTGCTAAAAACATTCCAAATTCTTCTGCCTCTTTCTGCAGACCTTCCAGCGTAGTCACATGACGACCATCTGCACGAATGGCAAGTGTGGAACATGACAGAACCGGCTTTCCATCCAGCCATACAGTACAAAGACCACAGTTTGCTGTCTCACAGCCTCTTTTTACACTATAACAGCCCAGCTCACGTACCAGGTCTAATAACAGCATATCTGGCTTTACATCTGTCTCTATCTGTTTTCCATTTAAACGAAATGAAAGTCTCATACTCTGCCCACGCTCCTTCCTTTGATCTGCTCCATAAGACGGCGGATATATACTGTTGCCAGAGTCTTTCTATAAGCACCGCTGGCACGCACATTGTCACCATAAGTAAAGGCATCTGCCGCCTGTTTTGCCATTTCTTTTAAGGTATCAAAATCATCCTCTGTAATGATCACTGTCTTTGCCTTTGCAGGTCTTGCACCAACAGACACAAACCATTTATTTCCAAGATTGGAAACGCAGCAGGCGATCACCGGAAAATCGGTACGGGAATTGCGCTGGCTGGTATAAGCAGCCTTTCTTCCGTCTTTCTTTATAATAATACGAACCAGGATATCCTTCTGATCTCTTCGTACAGGTCTGGCTGCAAATTCAGAAAGCGGAATAGTTCCCTCATGATACAGTTCTACATAAGCATCAAGAGCCAGCAGGCAGGTCAGTATATCAGAAAACCCAAAGCGGGCAAAAATACTGCCTCCTACAGTTGCACAGTTTCTCATCTGAACACCAACGATATTTCTGGTACATTCCCTGAAAATCCCATCAAAATACCGGTTCAGCCCCTCATGAGTCTCTAACTGATGTAAACTGCACATACAGCCAATAGAAAACTCTCCTTCCTTTTCTTCAATTTCATCCAGTCCAAGCCCGGACAAATCCACAATAGTACGCTTGGTAATATGAGTCATCTTCATCCATACCATTCCGCCTACTACCAGACTGCTTCGCTTCTGACAAAGCTCATAAGCCTCTGCCAGATCACTTACCTTAACATAATCATCTGCTCGGAACACCTGTTTTTCTCCCTTCGTATCTTTTCTTTAATAAGTTTTAATAAGTATTTCTTATAAATACCCCCGTCTTTTAGTAAATAAAAGAACAAAACAGCCCGATTATAACACGAAACCCTGACCTTTTCCATAGTAATCGTTATTCTTTTTTAAGATATAATGAGCGCAGGGAAAAACAAGCGGCTGCGTAAGCAGACATTTGTTTTTCACAAGCCATTAACGAACGAATCGCCTGCGAAAGCAGGCAGTAGAGCGCGAATGCGCGGGATTCGTGAATATAAGATGTAATGAGTCCAAAAGAAAAACAAGCGTCTGCGCAGGCAGCATATGGGGAGTAAACAACATTATCAGAAAATTTGTACATTTTATGCAAAATGACTGAAAAAGATTGCAAATAAACATGCGAATGTGCTATACTATGGTTAGCAAAAACGAGCCTCTTAATGATAACAATAAAAAGGGGCAGCAGAGGGGAGAATGCTTATGAGACTGACCTTTATCGGAGCAGACCATGAAGTAACAGGCAGCTGCCATTTTCTGGAAGTGGGAGATACTAAGGTCCTTATTGACTGCGGTATGGAGCAGGGAAATAATCCCTATCAGAATGCGGAACTTCCGGTCAGCTACAGTGATATTGACTATGTATTTTTGACTCATGCCCATATTGATCATGCAGGAATGCTTCCCTGGATTTATGCCAGAGGCTTTAAGGGGCAGATCATCACTACTTATGCAACTGCAGATCTGTGTGGGATCATGCTTCGTGACAGTGCCCACATTCAGGAGATGGAGGCAGAGTGGCGAAACCGTAAAGCCCGGAGAGCAGGAAAAGCAGAGGTAGAAGCTCTTTATACCATGCAGGATGCAGAAGGTGTTTTAGGCCATTTTGAAGGTGTTGCCTACGGGCAGAAGTTTAAACTGAATGAAAATATCACTTTACGTTTTACAGATGTAGGTCATCTTCTTGGTTCTGCCTCTATTGAAATCTGGGCAACAGAGGGAGAAGAACAGCGTAAGATAGTCTTTTCCGGTGATATTGGAAACAAAAACAAACCACTGATCCGGGATCCACAGTATATTTCTGACGGCGATTATGTAGTTATGGAGTCTACCTATGGGAACCGTTATCACAAAAAGGGTGAAGACCATGTAGTTGGTCTGGCGCGTATTATCCAGGAGACCTTAGACCGTAAAGGTAATGTAGTGATCCCAGCCTTTGCTGTAGGCAGGACCCAGGAACTACTGTACATGATCCGCCATATTAAAGAAAAAAAGCTGGTTACTGGCCATGATGGTTTCCAGGTATATGTGGATAGCCCGCTGGCAGTAGAGGCAACCCATGTATTTAAGCAGAACATGGTGGAATGTTATGATGAGGAAACAAAGGCACTGGTAGAACGTGGTATTAACCCGATTGATTTTCCGGGGCTGAAGCTTTCTGTTACCAGTGAAGAATCTAAAAATATCAACTTTGATATGACCCCGAAGGTGATCATTTCAGCGGCAGGTATGTGTGATGCAGGCCGTATCCGCCACCATTTAAAGCACAATTTGTGGCGGGAAGAGTGCAGTGTAGTATTTGCCGGATATCAGGCGGAAGGAACCTTAGGCCGCCTACTTCAGGATGGCACGCCTGCTGTTAAGATCTTTGGTGAAGAGATTGATGTTAAGGCCCATATTGAGACTTTGGACGGTATTAGCGGCCATGCAGACAGAGATGGGCTTTTAACCTGGGCAGCTGCTTTTGAACAGAAGCCCCAATATGTATTTGTGGTACATGGAAATGATGAGTCCTGTGAATCCCTGACAGATGCTTTGACAACGCAGCTTGGTCTTACAGCAAAAGCACCATATTCAGGTTCGGAATTTGACCTGATAAGGGGACTGTGGATCAGGGAGACAGAGCCTATTTTAGTAGAGGCAGAGACTCAGGCAACCAGAAAAGCAACAGGCATTTATACCAGACTGGTGGATGCAGGACAGATGCTTATGGATGTGATCGCACGCAACCAGGGCGGTGCAAACCAGGATCTGAAACGTTTTACAGAGCAGATATTAGCTTTGTGCGAAAAATGGAACCGATAAGTATAACGGAAAATAACATATCGCTATATATGATAACAGCAGGAGTACAGGACAATGACAGAAGTAAAAATCTACACAGATGGATCAGCAAGAGGAAATCCGGATGGACCAGGAGGTTATGGTGTGGTCATGCATTATGTGGATAAAAGCGGCCAGTTACATGAAAAGACCTTATCCGCAGGTTATAAAAAGACCACAAATAACCGTATGGAGTTAATGGCAGCCATAGCAGGCTTAGAGGCTTTAAACCGCCCATGCAGGATAGAGTTATATTCAGATTCCAAGTACCTTACAGATGCCTTTAACCAGAACTGGATCAGTGGATGGATCGCTAAAGGCTGGAACCGCGGTAAAAGCGGTCCTGTAAAAAATATTGATCTGTGGAAACGTCTTTTAAAAGCAAAAGAGCAGCATCAGGTCACATTCATCTGGGTAAAAGGCCATGCCGGACATCCCCAGAATGAACGGTGTGACCAGTTGGCTACCACAGCAGCAGACGGAACTGATCTGATGGTAGATGAAGGATTATCCCTTTAATATATTTTATTTGAGCAGAGATGATCATCTCTGCTCAATTTTTACGCAAATCTTACAATATATTACTCCTTTTGGAATAGTATTCACAAGCGTCCGATTTTATGGTACTGTATGACTGGAAAATAATTACTGCCGGTAAAAGCAGTCCATAGATAACAGACAGGGATGTGAATATATGAAAGATAGAAGGATGTGGGTCATTATCGGCTGTATCCTGGTAGTAGGGATCGCCATTACCAGTTATACAAGCTCCGTTGTGAAAAGAACTTCCCAGGAACAGCAGGTACAGGTGCTTTCGGCAGATACTGCAAAGAAAGCCATTGGAAAAGAGAAAGAACTTCAGGCTGTTCCTGAAGAGGTGGGAGAAAAAAGCCGGGGATCTTTGCAGGAAAAAGAAGTAACCGGTGAGGAGACTGCTCTGGCAGAAGATGAAGGGGCAGAGGTGCAGTCTGTTGAGACAAAAGAGGAAAGTTATACAGAACGCCTGAAAAAATTAGACAGCCAGATACAAAAGACAAGGGAACAGGATACAGACTCAAATGTTTATTCCGCAAAAACATCTGCAGAAACAGAATTAAAAATGTGGGACGGGGAATTAAATGCTGTATATAATGCCTTATTAGAGGCTCTTTCCCAGGAAGAAGCTTTAAAGCTTGCAAATGAAGAAAAAGACTGGCTGAAAAAAAGAGAATCTGATGCAGCTGACAGCTCCGGCAAAACGGGAAATGGCTTATCCTATGCTTCCAGCATGGTAAACCAGACCAGAGAACGTGCCTATGAGCTGGCAAAGCGGTATGATGAACTGGCAGGAAAAGATTAAAAAATAAAAAAGAAGAAGAGAAAAAATGACTCCGGCTTTGGTTCCGGAGTCATTTTCTCTTGCTAATTCAGCTCTAATATGGTAAAATTCCGTTTATGAGTTTATATACATGGTTTGTTTTAGGAGGGCATTCACAGGCAAAATCTGTTCTGCCTGGATTTTTGCTGTCCTGAAATATTTACTGAAAAACCCTAATTTTATATAATGGAGGAAGAAAAAAGTGAAACAACCACAGTACCGCGGAGTGAATGAGCTGCGCCGTATGTTCCTTGAATTCTTCGAGAGCAAGGGACATCTGGTGATGAAGAGCTTCTCACTTGTGCCGCATAATGATAACAGCCTTCTGCTGATCAATTCCGGTATGGCACCGTTAAAGCCTTATTTTACCGGACAGGAGATCCCACCAAGAAGAAGAGTGACCACCTGCCAGAAATGTATCCGTACAGGTGATATTGAAAATATCGGAAAAACCGCACGTCACGGTACTTTCTTTGAGATGTTAGGAAACTTCTCATTCGGTGATTACTTTAAAACAGAAGCGATCCACTGGTCCTGGGAATTCTTAACAGAGGTAGTTGGCTTAGATCCTGATCGTCTGTATCCTTCTATCTATCAGGATGATGATGAAGCATTTGATATCTGGAACAAGGAGATCGGCATCGCTCCGGAGAGGATCTTCCGTTTTGGCAAGGAAGATAACTTCTGGGAGCATGGTTCAGGTCCTTGTGGTCCATGTTCTGAGATTTACTACGACAGAGGCGAAAAGTATGGCTGCGGTAAGCCGGGATGTACCGTAGGCTGCGAATGCGACCGTTACATCGAAGTATGGAACAATGTATTCAGCCAGTTTGACAATGATGGTCATGGCCATTATTCTGAACTGAAGCAGAAAAATATTGATACAGGTATGGGTCTGGAACGTCTGGCAGTTGTTGTTCAGGATGTAGACTCCCTTTTTACTGTAGATACCAACAAGGCTCTTTTAGACAGAGTATGTGCTCTTTCTGATAAAGAATACCAGAAAGACCATGAAACCGATGTTTCTCTTCGTATTGTTACAGACCATATTAAGTCCTGTACGTTCATGATCTCTGATGGTATCATGCCTTCTAATGAAGGAAGAGGCTATGTACTGCGCCGTCTTCTGCGCCGTGCAGCACGCCATGGAAGAAAGCTTGGCATTGAAGGTAAGTTCCTTGCAGAGCTTTCCAAGACTGTTATTGAACTTTCCAAGGACGGATATCCAGAACTGGAAGAGAAGCAGTCCATGATCTTTAAGGTGCTGACTGAGGAAGAAGATAAATTTAACAAGACCATCGATCAGGGTCTGGCTATCCTTGCTGAAATGGAAGATGCTATGGCAGCTGCCGGTGAGAAGACCCTTTCCGGTGAAAATGCATTTAAGCTGTATGATACTTACGGTTTCCCGGTAGATCTGACTAAGGAGATCCTGGAAGAAAAGGGCTGCACTGTTGATGAAGAAGGCTTTGCAGCAGCTATGAAGGAGCAGAAGGACAAGGCACGTAAGGCACGTAAGACAACCAACTATATGGGTGCAGACGTAACTGTATATCAGTCTATTGATGCTTCTATCACCTCTGAATTCGTAGGTTACGATAAATTAGATGTAGACTCCAGGATCTCTGTTCTGACTACAGAAGATGAGATCGTAGAAGCTTTAACAGATGGCCAGAGAGGAACCATTATTGCAGACCAGACCACATTCTACGGAACTATGGGTGGACAGCAGGGCGATAAGGGCACCATCCACAGTGCCAACGGTGAATTTAAGGTAGAAGAGACCATTCATTTACAGGGCGGAAAGATCGGCCATGTAGGTGTTATGACTAAGGGAATGTTAAGTGCCGGCGAGACAGTTACCTTGTCTGTATGCCCGAAGAACCGTGCACTGACCAGCAAGAACCATAGTGCTACCCACCTGCTGCAGAAAGCATTGCGTACTGTATTAGGAAGCCATGTAGAACAGGCTGGTTCCTATGTAGATGCAGGACGTCTTCGTTTCGACTTTACCCATTTTTCTGCTATGACTCCAGAGGAGATCAAGAAGGTAGAAGATATTGTAAATGAAGAGATCCAGGCTGCGCTTCCGGTTGTAACCGAGGTTATGACTTTAGATGAAGCAAAGAAAACAGGTGCTATGGCGCTGTTTGGAGAAAAGTATGGTGAAAAGGTACGTGTTGTAAAGATGGGAGATTTCTCCACAGAACTTTGCGGCGGTACTCATGTAGCTAATACCAGTACCATTGGATATTTTAAGATCCTTTCCGAGGCAGGTATCGCAGCTGGTGTAAGACGTATTGAAGCACTTACATCTGATGGTCTGATGGAACATTATGCAGAAGTAGAGACAGAGCTTCAGGAAGCAGCGAAGACAGCTAAAACAACTCCGGCAGGTCTTAATGCAAAGATCCAGTCCCTGATAGATGAGATCAAGGCATTGAACTCTGAAAATGAAAAGTTAAAGAGCAAAATGGCAAATGACTCCTTAGGAGATGTATTAAGCCAGGTTAAAGAAGTAAATGGCGTTAAGGTACTTGCTTCTAAGGTGGCTGATGTAGATATGAACGGTCTTAGAAATCTGGGTGACCAGCTAAAGGATAAGATCGGTGAAGGTGTAGTTGTGATCGCTTCCGTTATGGATGGAAAAGTAAGCTTAATGGCAACTGCAACAGATGAGGCACAGAAGAAGGGTGCTCATGCAGGCAACCTGATCAAGGCTATTGCCGGTCTTGTAGGTGGCGGCGGCGGTGGCCGTCCGAATATGGCTCAGGCCGGTGGTAAGAATCCTGCAGGCATTGAAGAAGCTTTAAAGAAAGCTGTTGAAGTAGTAGAAGAACAGACCAAATAAGCCTGTTTGAATAAAAAGTGCAAAAAACGCAGAAAAATATAAAATTTTTCTTGACGTATGGGAATTTTATGCTATAATCATAGCAGTGCTAAAAATACCCAAACAGTTGTATTATGCACAATTACACAACTGGAGGGAGGTTAGGTGTGAGCGATGTCAAACGTAATTGTTAAAGATAACGAGAGCTTAGACAGTGCTTTACGCAGATTCAAGAGAAACTGCGCAAAGGCTGGCATTCAGCAGGAAATTCGTAAAAGAGAGCATTACGAGAAGCCAAGCGTAAGACGTAAGAAAAAGTCTGAAGCTGCTCGTAAGCGTAAGTATAACTAATTCTTGCACGGAATTAGTTCACTTGAAGTAAAATAAATCGGCCGGTCGTCAGCTATGTCTGATGGACCGGCTGTTTTATATTCAGATTGCATGCATCTGGAAAATGTTGCCTGTAACAGGTTTTTTAAGTATAATAAAAACGCCCCGAAGGGCGTTTTTTGTATATAGAGTTTTAACTTTTCCCGCTCACGGGCGGGGGATGATATTACCTATTTTACTTCCTGCAGATCGCATTTTGGAGAAGCTACCAGAGAGTAATTGGTATGATATATTACAAATCCCGGGGCAGCTCCGGCAACCTTCCTGATATTTTTCTTCTGTATATAGTCGATCTCTGCTTTATCATTTTCCCGGCCTTTAGAATAATAAGCAGCCAAAGCACCTGCTTCTTCAAATACCCGGTCTGGCAGATCAGTCTGTCCATTGCTCTTTACGATCACATGGGAACCGGGAATGCCTTTAGCATGGAACCACCAGTCATTGCCGCTTGCTACTTTAAAAGTAAGCTCTTCATTCTGATAGTTATTTTTTCCTACAAAAATGTCATAGCCGTCAGAAGATACATAGTGGAAAGGTTTACTTGTGATCTTTGGCCGTTTTTCGTTGGCACGGCGTTTTTTTACATAACCAAATTCCATCAGCTCTTCTTTGATCTGGACCAGATCATTTTCCTCTAAAGCAATGTCAAGGGCAGAACTTACAGATTCCAGATGATTCACCTCAGCCTTTGTTTCTTTGGTCAGCTGGCTTAAAGCTTCGTAAGTACGTTTTAATTTATTATACTTATCAAAATGCTTCTGGGCATTTTCACGGGCGGTCAGCTGTGGATCCAGCGGGATCGTGATCTCTTTATTATCATAATAATTAATGCACTTAAAAGACTTTTCCCCACCCTTTAACTCATAACCATACGTGTTTAAAAGCTCTCCATAGATCCTGTATTTTTCCCGCTTCTCTGTATCCTTTAACTGTTTTAACTGCAGGTCGTATTTCTTGCAGCTGCGTTCTAAGGCAGTCTGTACAATACGCCGCAGGTCAGAAGATTTCTGACGGATACGGGTAATAGTGTCCCTGGAGGCATAATAATTTTCCAGAAGTGCACTGATGGAATCATAAGCTTTCCTGCAATATCCCTTGCTGTCGTAGCAGCTGAGAGGAACGCTGGCATATTCAATGGGAGTGTCACCGTCATATATAACAGAGGGAGAAAAATGCCCGTCTTTTACATCCTCCATCATCAGACGGAAGGTATGATACAGGTGGATCAGCTCCGGTTCTGTCAGTTCAGTAGCTGAGCGGTCAGAATCAATGGAAGCCAGGTGGCACAGCTCTTCGGCGATAATAGGACTGATGCCGGTAAGGTGCCCGTATAAAGCCTTCTGCACAGAAGTAGGAGAGGTGGAAATACAGTTTTTGAAAACGTCTTCTGTCACTTCCAGAGGATTTTCCTTTGCAATGGTCTGGGGAATAAAATATTCCCGGCCAGGCAGAACCTCTCTTACAGAACTCATGCTGGCAGAAACGTGTTTGATGCTGTCGATGATAGTTCCGTCTTCTTTACAGAAGATAATGTTGCTGTGTTTTCCCATGATCTCTACGATCAGGCGCTTTCTGCACAGGTCTCCTAATTCATCTAAATGCTCCAGTTCAAATTCTAAAATACGCTCCAGCCCCGGCTGTTTTACAGAGATAATGCGGGCGCTGCCGATATGTTTTCTTAAAAGCATACAGAAATTTGGTGCAGTGAGAGGACTGGTCTTATTGTTTGCTGTAAGATAAATAAGAGGCAGGCTTGCACTGGCAGAAATCTGCAGGCGATAGTTTTCTTTGTTATTTTTAATGGTAATAAGCAGCTCGTCCTTTTCTGGCTGGGCAATCTTTGCGATCTTTCCGCCTTCTAAGGTGTGCTTAAATTCCCAGACGAGATTTGCTATGGTAATACCGTCGAATGCCATTTATATTCACTCCTGTCAATTAAAAAATAAAGCAGTACTGCAGGCAGACTGCTTTTATAAGGATACCACATTTTCTGCAAATAGAAAAGTGTTACAGAAATCCGGAAATCCTTAAAGGGCTGTGTTTGGTTAATGATTTTCAGTTGACTTGCTTTTCTTGATGAATTATAATAATTAAGATTATATAGGAAAACGAAAGAGAGGCATTCATATGTTAAAGAGCATGACCGGTTTCGGAAGATGCGAGAATGCTACGGATGAATACAAGATTTCTGTAGAGATGAAAGCGGTAAATCACAGATACCTGGACTTAAGTATCAAGATGCCGAAGAAGTTCAATTATTTTGAGGCTGCGATCCGTACCCTTTTAAAGAAGTACATCCAGAGAGGTAAAGTGGATCTTTTTATCAATTACGAAGACTATACAGAAGGCAACCTCTGCCTGAAGTATAACAGGATCCTGGCTGGGGAATATATGGAATACTTCAGAAAAATGGAAGAAGAGTTTGGTATCCGTAATGATATCCAGGTATCTGCTCTTTCCAGATGTCCGGAAGTTCTGACGATGGAACAGGTCCCGGATGATGAGGAGCATCTTTGGGAGATCCTTTCTGCTGCATTGGAAGAGGCAGCAAAAAAGTTTGTTGCTTCCAGAGAGACAGAGGGAAATCATTTAAAAGAAGATCTTTTAGGTAAGCTGGATTATATGACAGAACTGGTGGACTTTATCGAAGAACGTTCCCCTGCTATTTTAAAAGAATACAGACAGAAGTTAGAAGATAAGGTGAAAGAGCTGTTAAATGGTACTCCTATGGATGAAGGACGTATTGCAGCGGAGGTTGTGATCTATGCAGATAAGATCTGTGTAGATGAGGAAACTGTCCGTCTGAGAAGCCATATTGAAAATACAAAAAGAGAGCTTTTATCCGGGGAAAGTGTAGGACGTAAACTGGATTTCATTGCCCAGGAGATGAATCGGGAGGCAAATACCATTCTTTCTAAATCCAGTGATCTTGCTATTTCAGACAAAGCTATTGCTTTAAAGACAGAGATTGAAAAAGTAAGAGAGCAGATCCAGAATATTGAATAACATTTTTGACTGAATAAAAATGGCAGGAGGCATTTTATGGACCATCAGGGAATTTTAGTCGTTGTATCCGGATTCTCCGGCGCAGGCAAAGGAACTTTGATGAAAGAACTGTTAAAGCGGTATGACAATTATGCATTGTCTATATCTGCTACTACCAGGGCACCCAGAGAAGGGGAAACAGACGGAAAAGAGTATTTTTTCGTTTCAAAGGAACAGTTTGAAAAGATGCGTGATGAGCAGAAACTGATCGAGTATGCCCAGTATGTAAATCATTATTATGGCACGCCAAAGGAATACGTAGAACAGAAAATGGCAGAGGGAAAAGATGTGATCTTAGAGATCGAGATCCAGGGTGCGTTAAAAGTGAAAAAGCGCTTCCCGGATGCCCTGTTGTTATTTGTAACCCCGCCAAGTGCTGAGGAACTGCGCAAACGTCTGGTAGGAAGGGGTACAGAGACCTTAGAAGTGATCAATGCCAGACTGGCCCGGGCAGCAGAAGAAGCTTCCGGTATGGAAGCCTACGATTATCTGCTGGTCAATGATGATCTGGACCGCTGTGTGGAAGAGATGCACAACCTGATCCAGTTACAGCACAGAAAGACCTGCTATCATCTGGACTTCTTAAGCAGGATGCGGGAAGAACTGTACCATTTAGATGATCTGAAATAAAAGCGCAATACAGAAAAATTTGGTAATTCCAAAAACCAATCATATAAAACAAAAACACTATAAAATCCACATTGAAAGGGGAATGTAATATGTTACATCCATCATACACAGATCTGATCAACGTTGTAAACAAAGATATTGAACCAGGTGAGCAGCCTGTAGTCCAGAGCCGTTATTCTATCGTTATTGCAGCTTCCAAACGTGCAAGACAGCTGATCGCAGGTGATGATGCCATGGTTGCAGGCGCTGCAGGGAAAAAACCTTTATCTATCGCTATTGATGAGCTGTATCAGCAGAAGGTAAAAATCCTTCCGGAAGAGGAGCCATCCGCAGAGGAAGAACTGGATACAACCGAAGAACAGGCATAAGACTTTAGAAAAAAGCCGTCTGCTGCATCAGAGTACCGCCGGAAAGAGCCGGGGCGCCAGGTGCAAGAGATGGCTTTTTCTTGTAAGCGGATATGTTGCCGGATGGTGATATTACCACAAATGAAAGTCAGGATGAGAATACAGATTTGATTTAGGAGCAGATTTATCATATGGAAAAAATTAAGTTGTTTTGTGTGTCTTTAGGCTGCGATAAGAACCTGGTAGACACGGAGAAAATGTTAGGCGTAGCAGGTGGGCTTGGTGTTTCTTTTACAGATGATGAGACAGAGGCAGATGCCATCCTTATTAATACCTGCTGTTTTATCGGTGATGCCAAGGAAGAAAGCGTTAATACCATTTTAGATATGGCCCGCTATAAAGAAGAGGGGAAATGCCGCGCTTTGATCGTTGCAGGATGTCTGGCACAACGCTATAAGCAGGAGATCATTGATGAGATCCCTGAAGTAGATGCTATTTTGGGAACTACTTCTTATGAAGAGATTGGAAATGTACTTACCCGTCTGTTTGAAGAAAATGGGGAAGAAAAGAAAGCAGAGCATATTTCCTGTTTCCATGATTTAAAAGAACTGCCGACGCAGGCAGAAAAACGTGTGATGACCACAGGTGGACATTATGCTTTTTTAAAGATCGCGGAAGGGTGCGACAAGCGCTGTACCTACTGTATCATCCCTTATTTAAGAGGGCCTTACCGCAGTGTGCCTATGGAGCAGCTGTTAGCTGAGGCAAGAGAACTGGCTGACAATGGGGTAAGAGAGCTGATCTTAGTTGCCCAGGAGACAACTCTTTACGGAAAAGACCTGTATGGTGAAAAGAGTCTTCCAAAGCTTCTTCATGAACTGGCCCAGATCCCAGGTATTTACTGGATCCGTATCCAGTACTGCTATCCGGAGGAGATCACAGATGAGCTGATCCAGACTATTAAGTCTGAGGAAAAAGTATGTCATTATCTGGACATTCCGATCCAGCATGCCAGCGACCGTATTTTACGGAGAATGGGAAGACGGACCCACAAAGCAGAACTGAAGGAGCGTATCAGCACTCTTCGCCGTGAGATCCCGGACATTGCCCTGCGTACCACCTTCATCTGCGGTTTCCCGGGAGAAACACAGGAAGACCATGAAGAATTAATGGAATTTGTAGATGAAATGGAATTTGAGCGTGTAGGTGTATTTACTTACTCTGCAGAAGAGGACACACCGGCTTATTCCTATCCGGACCAGATCCCGGAGAAAGTAAAAGAGGAGCGGCGCGCAGATGTAATGGAACTGCAGCAGGAGATCGCTTTTGAACACTGCGAAAACATGGTAGGAAAAGTCCTGGATGTTATGATCGAGGGAAAAGTAGCTGATGAGCCTGCTTATGTAGGACGTACCTATATGGATGCACCGAATGTAGATGGACTTATTTTTGTAAATGCCGATGAAATGCTGATGTCCGGTGATTTTGTAAGGGTAAAAGTAACCGGAGCAAATGAGTATGACCTGATCGGGGAGGTATATCATGAATCTGCCGAATAAATTAACTGTTATGCGTGTGATCCTGATCCCTTTTTTCGTAGCGGCCCTTTTATACGACAATGGAAGCAGCCAGACCATGCGTATTGTTGCAAACGTGATTTTTATCGTAGCCAGTCTTACAGACCTTTTTGATGGAAAGATCGCCCGTAAGTATAATCTGGTCACTAATTTCGGTAAATTTATGGATCCACTGGCAGATAAGCTGCTGGTATGTTCGGCCCTCATCTGCCTGATCCAGTTAGGACAGCTGCCTGCATGGGTAGTGATCATTATCATCAGCCGTGAGTTCATCATCAGCGGTTTTCGCCTGGTAGCAGCAGACAACGGTATTGTGATCGCAGCAAGCTATTGGGGCAAGTTTAAAACTACCTTCCAGATGATCGCAGTGATCCTTATGATCTTTAATATTCCGGCTTTAGCAACTGTAACTATGATCATGCTGGTGATCGCAGTAGTGCTTACAGTGATCTCACTGGTGGATTATGTGGCGAAAAATATTGAGGTGCTTACAAAAGGAGGCATGTAAAACATGACAGCAGAACTGATCAGTGTGGGAACTGAGATCTTAATGGGGAATATTTTAAACAGCAATGCCAGATATCTGGCAGAGAAATGTGCCTCATTAGGACTGGATATGTATTATCAGGTAACAGTAGGCGATAATTATGAGAGGATGATGTCAGTTGTAAAAACAGCACTGGGCCGTTCTGATATCATTATCGTTACCGGTGGACTTGGACCTACAGAGGATGACCTGACAAAAGAAGTATGTGCAGAAGCTATGGGAATGGAACTGGAAGAGGATCCTCATACCAGAGCTTGTCTGGAAGCTTTTTTTAAGAATAATATCTACAAAGAAATACCGGAAAACAACTGGAAAATGATAACGATTCCCCATGGATCCGTTGTGCTGGATAATCCTAATGGCATGGCACCGGGACTTATTATGGAAAAAAATGGTAAAACCGCTATTTTACTTCCCGGACCGCCAAATGAACTGTATCCTTTATTTGAAGGACAGGTATTTCCTTATCTGGAAAAAAGACAGAATTCCCAGCTGGTATCCCATATGGTGAAGATCTGCGGATATGGTGAGAGTCAGGTGGAAGATAAAATACTGGATCTGATCGATAAACAGACCAATCCTACCATTGCCACTTATGCAAAAACAGCAGAGGTACAGGTACGTCTTACTGCGAAAGCAGCTACCAGGGAAGAAGGGGAAGCCCTGATCGCGCCTGTAATGGCAGAACTGTTTGCCCGTTTTGGGGATTGTATCTTTACCACAGAAGAAGATGTGACACTGGAAATGGCAGTAGTGGATCTTTTACAGAAGAAGCATCTGACTATGGCAACTGCCGAGTCCTGTACAGGTGGAATGATCGCTGCCCGCCTTGTAAATGTTTCCGGCGTTTCTGATGTGTTTATGCAGGGAATGGTCACTTACTCCAATGAGGCGAAAATACGGCTTCTAGGTGTAAAAGAGGAAACTCTGGCAGCCTATGGTGCAGTCAGCCGTGAAACTGCTTTGGAAATGGCGTTAGGTGGAGCTGAACGTTCCCAGACAGATGTGTGCGTGGCAGTTACCGGCCTTGCAGGTCCTGGAGGCGGAAGCCAGGAGAAACCGGTGGGGCTTGTTTATATGGCCTGCGCTGTAAAGGGAAAAGCAGAAGTTTTGGAATATCATTTTAAAGGGAACAGAGGTAAGATCCGTGAACAGTCTATGATGAAGGCCCTGGATCTGGTGCGCCGCTGTGTGTTAAAGGCAGACTGATATTTGGGCACAACTGATAAAAAATCTTCTCACAAAATCAGGCACAGAAAGATTCCGAGAGAACATTATTGAGAATATGAGGTAGAAACTGGAATGGAAATAAAAAAGCTCAAACGTCGTCTTACGGCTGCATATCATTATTCTTTCATCCGTATGACATTGAATTTTTATACCTGTTATGAAATGATGGCAGAAAAGACTGGTGAACCGAATGCCAGTGTGCTGGCGCTATATGAGAGATATTTTGGATTTCTTGGCTCTTTTCTGGAAAAAAAGAGCGTGTCTTTAGATGGATTTGAGGCACTTCGTCAGGATACGATCAAGGAGATGGAAAAACTGACTGCCTATACAGATATTTTTCAGGCCTACGAATATGTAATGAACCGGGTAGAAGGCCGTTTTATGCCTCAACTGGTAGGAAAGCAGCCGGAAGATACAGATGCTTTATTAGATGAGATCATAAGCTATCTTACCCAGTCTGATGATCCAGCGGATTTTCATGAACGTTTTCAGCAGATCATCAGCCAGCTGCCAGTGCGTTTTACTAAAAATAAATTCTTTGCTATTATTGAGGAAGGAATGAGCGTTTATAAAGGAGCTCCAAAGGCTGGGCTGGATGATATGCTGTATATGCTCCGCTCAGAGGCTCTTTTAAACAGGCCCAAAACTTCTGGGACTGAAAATGAGGAAGATTCTTATAAAAAACTGTACCAGATCCTGAAGGAATTTTTACAGGCAGATTTTAGTACCTTAGAAGCGGCAGGATATTATCACCTTTCTTCTAAGCTGGAGGAAGCAGGTGAACTGTTAAGTGAAGCGACTGGGGATATTTTAATGTTAATGGATATGGTCAATGATCTGTATGTGCTGCTTTTATGTGAAGACCATGCTATGGTGGATCTGGAAGAAACACAGGTTATGACAAGGATACTGGGAGAGGTTCTTGAACTGTTTAAGGAAGATAAATGGAAAGAGATACCTGCAGAAACAGCAGATCTTCTTCCAAAACTGGAAGGAAAACAAGAAAGCAGCTTTGAGCAGTGGATGGCCAATGAGATCCCTATGGAAGAATTGGCAAAGGATGTTTCTCCAGTGACAGAGGTGCTGTGGAAAACAGGACTGCTCTTATCCGGAAGCTCTTTTGCTTCTCTGGAGTATAAGGATTTAGAGGAAACAGCAGACGAAGAAATGATTAGAAAGGGATTAGAACAGTTGTTTGCGGATATCAGGGAGTCATGGAAGGAGCTTCCGAAGGTGTTGACAAGGGCTGCCATGGCAAAGTGTCTTTCGATACTGCCTATTACATTTAAGTCATCAGATGAGGCTGAAAAATATATTAAAAACAGTCTGGAATGCTGCAGTGACGAAGTGGAAAAAGACGGCTGTATCCGTATGATACGTTCTATTATGGAACAGGTATGATACGCAGGGAAAAATGGTTTCCTGCGAGGGACAGCAACATGTGAAAGGTTGGTTTTATGCGCTGGTGGGAGCATATGTACATAGGTGAAAATGCAGCCAGGAACAGAAGGCGTATCCTGGAAGGATTGCGCAACGGAAGCCTGCTTCCTGATACTTATGTGATTACTTTGCCGGAAAGCGGCAATCATATACTTGATATACGTCCTGTAAGTCTTTTGCGTAAAGAAGAACGGGAAAGCAGGGAGCTTCTGATCCTGGGTATTGCCAGAGGTTATGGAGAAGCAGCAGAAGTGGTACGTTCCATGATCGATGATATGTATCAGAAAACAGGTGCATTTAACTGGACAGCGTATATGGAAAGTCTGCCAAAGATCTGTGGGACAGAGGTGGACAGCCGCAAGTAGGGGGAATGGACAGTTGCATATTGTATTGCTTATATTAAAAATACTGGGTATCCTTTTGCTGGTCTTACTGGGGCTTTTGCTTCTGGTGCTGCTTGCAGTCCTTTTTGTTCCTGTGCGGTATCAGCTTCAGGGGATGTGGAAAGAAGATAAATGGGCCAGCGTGAAAGTTTCCTGGCTGCTGTCTGTGATCTCCTTTAAAGGTGCCTATGAAATGGAAAAGGGACTGACAGGTTCTCTTCGTGTTCTGTGGTTTAAGCTTTGGACTATGGGAGATGAATCTGCTGAGAAGATAGAAGAGGCAGAAGAAACAGCAGAAAAAACTGTTAAAAAAGCGGCAGAAAAAGCAGTAACTGCGGATTATGAGGATAAGGCAGAGAAAGCAGAAGCCGGGGAAAAAGCAGAAAAGGTGAGGGAAGCAGAAATCATAGAAAAGCCAGAGAAAAAAGAAAACTTAGAGAAAGGCGGGCTGGTGGAGGCAGCAGAATTGAAAAGTTCCGTGCCAGATAATGAGGAAAAAACTCATAAATCATCAGAAGACAAAATACAGAAAGCAAGCGATGAGGAAAACACTCACAAATCCAGATGCGGTGTTTTCCTTGCAGAATGCATAAAGGCAATGTGGACCCGTCTGCAAGCCTTCTTTCAAAAACTTAAGTTTTCTTTTCAGGGGTTTTGTGATAAGCTAAAAGATATAAAAGCCTTTGCAGATAAAAAAAAGGAATGGCTGGAAGATGAAGAGAACCAGGAATCTTTCAGACTTCTTTTCAAACAGTTAAAAAAGCTGCTTGCTCATGTGTGGCCAGGCAGAGGAAAAGGCACAGTTACTTTCGGTCTGGAGGATCCTTATTATACAGGTCAGATCCTGGCAGGTGCAAGTCTTCTCTACCCATTCTTTTATAAAAGACTTACATTGCAGCCGGTATTTGATGAAAAGTGCCTGGAAGCAGAGCTTGATTACAGAGGACGGGTGCGGGTTTCCTATTTATTATGGTTGTTCTGGGGAATATACCATCATAAACATACATGGAAAATGCTGCGGGGCTTGTTAGGCCGGGATAATAGTTCAGATGAATAAGGGGTATATTATGGCAGAGAATCATTTTACATCTACAATTGAATCATTATTTAAAGGAATGGATCAGTTTGTTACTACTAAAACGGTAGTAGGTGAGCCGGTCCAGACAGGAGATACCATTATTATACCGCTGATCGATGTGACCTGCGGTATGGCAGCAGGAGCTTTTGCAGAAGGTTCTAAACAGAAAGACAAGGGCTGCGGTGGAATGAGTGCGAAAATGAGTCCAAGCGCTGTTCTCATTATCCAGAATGGTGTTACTAAACTGATCAATGTGAAAAACCAGGATGCAGTGACAAAGGTCATTGATATGGCTCCGGATCTTATTAACCGCTTTTTAGGCGGCAAACCGCCAGTATCAGAAGAGACAGCAGCCATTGCAAAAGAAACAGCTGCTTCTTATGCAAAGAGTCCAAAAGAAAACGAAAAACATTCGTGATCCGCTCATTTTTCTTCAAAAAATGATATTATCTTATAAAAAAGAATCAGACAGCTCCCTTGCAGCATATTATAAATATGGAAGGGAGCTGTTTTTTCTATGAAAAGAGTCTGGGGACTGATGCTTTTTTGCTTTGGACTTGGAATGGCAGTGCTTTTCTTTGTTCCGGAGACTATATTTACGTTTTTCTTTGTGATCGGATGTCTGATCCTTGGATATAATCTGTTCTGCTGCTAATAAAGAAAGTGTTATAATACAAAAAATCCCGACAGTCTAAACTGCCGGGATTTTTTATGTTCTGTTTGAAATTAAGCTCTTTCTACAAGGCCAGAACGTAAGCAGGAAGTACATACGTACATTCTCTGGGTTCCGCCGTTTACTTTAACTTTAACAGATTTTACGTTTGCTTTCCACATTTTGTTGGACCTTCTATGGGAATGGCTCACTTTGATACCGAAATGAGCTGCCTTTTCACAGATTGCACACTTAGCCATACTATTGCACCTCCTTAAACGTTACTTGGATTTTATAGTAGAAAAAATCCACAACAATGGTATAATACCAGAAACCCGGAAAATTTGCAAGCGAAAAAATAAAAATTTATTTCTTTTTTTAGTGAAATAGTGTATACTGTCACTAGAAAAAGATAGGAGGCGCGTATATGAAGGGAAGAATCAGCAATAAAATGGGCGAGATTCAGATCAACCCAGATGTGATCGCTTTATATGCAGGAACCATTGCAGTGGAGTGTTTCGGTATTGTCGGAATGGCAGCTGTAAGCATGAAGGACGGACTTGTAAAGCTTTTAAAGCGGGAAAGCCTGACACACGGCATTAATGTAGAAATTAAAGAAAATAAAATATCTATTGATTTTCATGTGATCGTATCCTATGGGGTCAGCATATCAGCAGTATCTGACAATTTAATTGAAAGCGTGAAATACAGAGTAGAAGAATTCACCGGCATGGAGGTAGAAAAGATCAATATCTTCGTGGAAGGTGTCAGAGTGATTGATTAGGAGGAAGTTACCCGTGGGTGTAAGTACAATTAATGCCAAAATGGTAAAGAATGCCTTTCTGGCAGGAGCAAAAGGTCTTTCTGATAAGAAAGAATGGATCAATGAGTTAAATGTATTTCCGGTTCCAGATGGAGATACAGGAACGAATATGACCCTTACCATTATGGCTGCAGCAAAAGAAGTGGCAGCACTTAATGATCCTTCTATGGAGCAGTTAGCCAAAGCCATTTCTTCCGGCTCTTTAAGAGGTGCCAGAGGAAACTCAGGCGTTATCTTATCCCAGCTTTTAAGAGGATTTACAAAAGAGATCAAAACCGTAGATGAGATCGATACCACTACACTGGCAAATGCCATGGTCCGTGGCACAGAAACTGCATACAAGGCAGTTATGAAGCCAAAAGAGGGAACGATCCTGACTGTTGCAAAGGGAATGGCAGATAAGGCTCTGGAGATGGCAGCAGAGACAGATGATATCGAAGTTTTTGCCCAGGCAGTGATAAAAGAAGGCGACAGGGTTTTAAATCTTACACCTGAGATGCTCCCGGTATTAAAGCAGGCAGGTGTAGTAGATTCCGGCGGTCAGGGCCTGATGCAGGTGATCAAAGGCGCTTTTGACGGTCTTACCGGAAATGTAACTGATTTTACATTAGACGGAGCAGAAGCTCCTGCAAATGGGGCAGCTGAAAAAACAGTACAGACAGGAAACGGGGCAGCAAGGACAGATATTGATACCGCTGATATTAAATATGGATATTGTACTGAGTTTATTATTAAATTAGAAAAGGAATATACAGACGAAGATGAGGCAGAGCTGAAAAAATACTTAGGCTCCATCGGTGACTCTTTAGTGGTAGTTTCTGACGATGAGATCGTTAAGATCCATGTGCACACCAATCATCCGGGACTTGCCTTTGAAAAGGGACTGACTTATGGTTCTTTATCCCGTATGAAGATCGACAATATGCGTGAAGAACATGAGGAGCGGGTGATCCAGGATTCCGAACGTCTTGCAAAAGAACAGGCCCAGGCTGATACTGTAAAGCAGGAAGAAAAAGAAGAACCTGAAGAACGCAGGGAATACGGTTTTATCGCAGTATCCTGTGGTGATGGTTTAAGCGAGATCTTTAAGGGTATTGGCGCTGATTATCTTATTGAAGGCGGTCAGACCATGAACCCAAGTACAGAGGATATGTTAAATGCCATTGCACATGTAAATGCAGATCATATCTTTATCCTTCCTAATAATAAGAACATTATCCTGGCTGCAAACCAGGCAAGAGACTTAACTGAGGACAAGGAGATCATTGTTGTTCCGTCAAAGACTGTTCCCCAGGGAATCACTGCTTTAGTAAACTTTATGCCGGATCTTACTTCCAAAGAGAATCTGGAAAATATGACAGCTGAGATGGAACGGGTAAAGACAGCCCAGATCACCTATGCAGTACGTACCACAAACATTGACGGTATGGACATTGAAAAAGGTGACATCATGGCTATTGGCGATAAAGGCATGCTGGCAGTAGAACATTCCCCGGAAGAAGCAGCAAAGGCCGCTTTAAAGGCAATGTTAGATGAAGACAGTGAACTTGTGACGATTTATTATGGTTGTGATGTAAAAGAGGAGGATGCTGAGAAACTGAAAGAAGAAGCAGAAAAAGAATTCCCGGATAAGGAATTAGAGCTTCAGTATGGTGGACAGCCGATCTACTATTACATGATCTCTGCTGAGTAACATGATCAGTCTGTAAGATCCGCAGCTTAATGAGTCTGGCAATAAAAAGGAGAACAAGATTATGAATGATGATTTCAGAATGGAACAGAGTTATGGTGAACAGGCTTATGGTGAAAGCCTTGGCAGATACACTGCAAAAACCTTTGGATGGATGTTTATAGGGCTTCTGATCACCTTTGGCGTAGCAATAGGAATGTATATGACAAATGGTCTGTACTATGTAAGTCAGGTGCCTGGATGGTATTATATCTTATTTATTGCAGAGATCGGTATTGTTATATACCTGTCTGCACGGATCGATCAGATGACAGTTGGAACAGCAAGAGCTATGTTTTTCCTGTATGCAGCTGTAAATGGTATTGTATTCAGCATGTATTTCCTGATCTTCAATGTATTATCCTTATGGATGGCATTTGCTATTACTGCAGCATTTTTCGGTATTATGGCACTGATCGGATACTTTGGAAATATCAATTTTTCTGCGCTGCGTCCGTTTATGATGGCCGGACTGATCTTCTTAGCAGGATTCTGGCTGTTAGCGATGTTCATTGATCTGTCTGCTTATGAGACAGTTGTATGCGCTATTGGTATTTTCATTTTCCTGATCGTTACTGCTTATGATGCAAAGAAGATCCAGGCATTTTACAGCTATTATGGGAATGTGCCTGAGATGGCAGCAAAATCTTCTATTTTTGCAGCATTACAGCTTTATCTTGATTTTATTAATCTGTTTGTTTATCTTCTTCGTTTTGTAGGAAGAAAGAAATAAAAATAAATTAAGTTAGGGGAGAAAAATATGTTAATAGGAGCGCTTGAAGCAGGCGGCACAAAAATGGTCTGTGCACTGGGAAAAGAAGACGGAACCATTATGGAACAGATCTCTATTCCGACAACCACACCGGAAGAGACGATACCAAAGATCACAGCATACTTCAAAGATAAGGGGATTGAAGCGCTGGGCGTTGGTGCATTTGGACCTGTGGGAGTAGATCAGAAGGCAGATAATTACGGTTATATCCTGGAAACACCAAAGCTGGCATGGAGAAATAAGGATCTCCTTGGCGGCCTTAAAAAAGAATTGAATGTTCCCATGGGGATTGATACCGATGTAAATGGTTCCTGTCTGGGAGAAGTGACTTACGGCTGTGCTAAGGGACTGGACAGTGTGATCTACCTGTCTCTTATACACATCTCCGAGCCCACGAGACGGAGCTACATCTCGT
>UQJF01000011.1 GCA_900541315.1 uncultured Clostridium sp.
GGCTCGGAGATGTGTATAAGAGACAGCGGCTCCGGAGGCCACTGCTCTATCCACTGAGCTACAAACGCATCTCTAGTATCATACTATATTTTTACCAAAACTTCAAGAGTCAATTTGAAAATGGGAGAAAAGATATGAAAAAGAAAAGAATAGCGGCAGCAGGACTTGCTGTTATTATGGCATTGACAGCAGCTGGCTGCCATCAGACTTCAAAAGAAGATACTGCACAGACAACAGTAAAGGAAAACAGGGACGAAAAGGATACATCCAAAGAACAAATTGAAAAAGAGGAAACAGAAAAGAAAGTGTTACATCCCTATATCCACACAGACAGTGTAAGCGGATATGTAAACAGTGCAGATGGCAGTGTCCAGATAAATTATAGCCTGAAAACAGGAGGACTGGTATTAAGTGATGAGGAAGCAGCGGCTTATCCGGAACTGAATCAGGCGCTGACCCTGGAGTATGACACATTAAAAAAGAATACACAGGAAGATCTGAACAACCTGAAAGAATCGGCAGAGGAAATGGTGGAGTATATGCAGGGGGATGATAATATGCAGTTAATAGCTGAATATGCACCGTATGTCCTTCGTGCAGATGAAAATGTGGTCAGCTACGAACAGTTTTATGATGATTATTACGGTGGAACACATGGGTATCATTCTTATGCTGGTTTTACCTTTGATACTAAAACAGGAAAAAAGCTGGATCTTTATGATGTGATTACAGGTGAAGAAAGTGTAAAAGCCGGGATCATACAGGAATTAAAAAATAAGTATGCCAGCGAAGACGGGCTGGTGGAGAATAATACTCCTGAAGAAGATGCAGATGCATTTTTTGAATATGTGGATTCTAAGGATCAGTCAGGTGCCGTTGCCTGGAGTCTTGGTGCGGACCGGCTGAATATTTATTATAATCCCTATAATATCGGTTCCTGGGCATTAGGCATTGTCAGCGTCAGCCTTCCTTTTGAAAAATATCCGGATGCCGTAAAAGAAGAGTATAAGATGGGGACATCAGATTACGCTGTAAAGATTGGGATTTATGCAGATTACAGTGCAGATATTTACAATGATGGCAGCTTTTCAGATGTAAGTGTCTATCCGGATGGAACAGATGATTATGCAAACAGTGCCCTTCGCATACAGATCCAGGATGAAAATGGACAGGTTACAAGCCGTGTCTTTGATGATATGTATTATTTCACCATGGAGGCATATTATGTGAAAACTGGAAACAGGCATTTTCTTCATGTTTTTACACATTCAGAAAATGACTGGACTGCGGATAATGTGTATGAGATCACAAATGGGCAGATCCGTGATCTGGGATATGTAGAGGGAACTCCGGCATTGATACGATATGAGTATAATTATAATGAGGACAGTCTTTTTACCAACAGCGAGGATGTGGCTGCATACAATGATCCGGGTGCTCTTTACCTTGAAAAGACTATGAACGCATTCAGTACCTATTCCGGCAGCAGACATTATCATGTAGGAAGCTCTGGACTTTTAGAAAGCAGCGATCCTTATGTGGCAGGACCGGCAGAAATAGTGGTTACAGTAAAAAAGGCACTGACTGTAAAAAAGACAGATGCCTCTGGAAGGGAAAATGGAAAAACAGAAGTGATCCCTGTGGGAACAAAACTGTATTTTTACATGACAGATAATGAAAGTTACGTTATCCTTCGTTATGATGGGGATCAGTACGGAAAGGTATCTATGTATAACAGCGACTGGCCACAGAAAATAAATGGAGAAGAACTTGAAAGTGTACTGGATGGACTCATATTTGCAGGGTGAAATTTTACATAAAAGTTACAAAAATTCCCTATAAGGCCTTGTTTTGTTAAATATGAGTTGCATTTATATGAAATGTATGCTAAAATCTATTCAAGCTGTCCGGGAGGCTTTCCGGCAGACAAACAATGAAATCCTATTCGCATTACACCAGAGAGCCAGGAGATTATCTCCTGGCTTTTTGGTGCCAATAACTGTCTTGTCACATGACAATAGTGATTGACAAGACAAAGAAAAAGAGTTAGAATTGCGAAGATGTTAATGATGTGAGTGTCAAAAGTAAATTTTGCCACTCACTGATGTAACCGGATTGCTCCATTGCTATGCAATTCCCGCACTTACATCATGTTAATATCTTATGAAAAAATAAATCAGTTATAAGCTATGGAGGTATTATGGAAAATGTAAAAGCTTTTCTGCACCGGAAAGACATTGAGATCAGTGTGAAACGATACGGCATTGATGCCCTTGGTGCAATGGCACAGGGACTGTTCTGTTCCCTTTTGATCGGAACCATTATCAATACACTGGGAACCCAGCTTCATATCCCGTTTTTAACCATGACAGTGGCAACTGTTAATGACACAGCCTATACAGTAGGCGGTTTGGCATCTGCTATGAGCGGTCCTGCTATGGCAGTGGCTATCGGCTATGCACTTCATTGCCCACCGTTAGTATTATTCTCTTTGATCACAGTAGGATTTGCGTCCAATGCCCTTGGCGGTGCAGGTGGTCCTCTGGCAGTCCTTTTTGTTGCAGTTCTTGCTTCTGAGGCAGGAAAGGCAGTCTCTAAAGAAACAAAGGTAGACATCCTTGTTACGCCTCTTGTTACCATTGGTGTGGGAATTGCATTATCTGCACTTTTAGCGCCAGCGCTTGGAAAGGCAGCCATGAAAGTGGGAAGTGTGATCATGTGGGCAACAGAGCTTCAGCCATTTTTAATGGGAATTTTAGTTTCTGTATTTGTTGGTATCGCACTGACACTTCCTATTTCTTCTGCTGCGATCTGTGCAGCCTTAGGACTTACAGGACTGGCAGGAGGAGCAGCAGTAGCAGGCTGCTGTGCACAGATGGTAGGCTTTGCAGTTATGTCTTTCCCGGAGAATAAATGGGGCGGCCTGGTATCCCAGGGAATCGGAACATCCATGCTTCAGATGGGAAATATTGTAAAGAATCCAAAGATCTGGATCGCGCCTATTGTTACCTCTGCTATTACAGGACCTGTTGCCACCTGCCTTTTCCATATGGAAATGAATGGTGCTGCTGTTTCTTCCGGTATGGGTACCTGTGGCCTGGTTGGCCAGATCGGTGTATACACAGGCTGGGTCAAAGATGTTTCTGAAGGAACCAAGGCAGCGATCACAACAGGCGACTGGGCCGGACTGCTTCTTGTATCCATCATCCTTCCTGCAGTGATCTGCCCGGTCATTAATATGTTCTTAAAGAAGATCGGCTGGGTCAAAGAAGGAGACCTGACACTGAAATAAAATGATGTACCAGGGTCAAAACATGAGTAAGAAGCCATTTTTTGAAGAAAAATGAGCGGATTACGAATGTTTTCTTCCGCAATATTAAAAACTTCCGTATCCTGTTAAAACTGGGCTTGTCCCTTAGGATAGGGAAGTTTTTTTATGTATCTGCTGATTTTCGCTGTATTGCATTTTGGTCTGCTTTTTGCTAGAATAGAGCGGAGTAGTGGCAGATAATGGAGGAAGAATAGAATATGAAACAAACTGTTCGAGGAAGAAAAAGACCTGGAAGAAGGTCTGATGATAAAACTAAGTATGCCAGATTGCTGGCAATCCTGGCAGCAATAGTGTTGGTACTGCTGATTGTGATCCTGGTCATGGATAAGAAACCGGGAAGCAGTAAAACTATAGAGGATACCACAGTATCTGAAGCTTCAGATATTTCTATAGAAGGAGATACAGAAAGCGGTGCAGAAGGCAGTACGGATGATGCTTCTATTGAACCGGATAACAATGAGTATAATCAGGATTTTTCTGCGTATGAACTCCAAAAGGACGCAAATCCCCAGGTCAATGAGCTGATCAGCACTTATTTTCAGGCAAAAGTGGATCAGGATGCCCAGTTGCTATATAAGGTATTTGGAAAAGAAGAGGATGACCGTATAGAGGAGAGAAAGCAGCAGTTAAAAGATGAAGCTGTTTATATCGAGGACTATCAGGATATCACCTGTTATACAAAAGCGGGAATGACAGATGATTCATATGTGGTATATGTGACCTATGATGTAAAATTCAGAAGAGTGGACACTCTGGCACCTGGTCTTATGTGGTGTTATGTAGTGAAAAATGATAACGGCGATTATATTATCCGTGAAAATGTTGTGGGCGATGAGGCGGATTATGTTGCCAGCCAGAACCAGACGGAGGATGTACGCCTTTTATCGACCCAGGTCAATGAACGCTTAAAACAGGCTATTGAATCCGACAGCCTTTTAGCCGGTATTTATAAGGATCTGAGCAATGGTGCAGTAGTAAGCACTTCTGAAGATGAGGAAAATGCAGACAGCCAGGTTATAATCGGTGATGGTGCAGATGCTTCTTCTGGTACAGGTGAAGAAACTACAGGTGCAGATGCTGCAGAAGGGACCACAGGTGAGACACCGGCAGAAGGAACAGAAGAAACCCAGACAGAAGCAGCAGGGGATAACTCTGATGCAGCTGTAGCTATACAGTAAGAAAATATGCAGTAAGAAAAATTAAAGGAAGTAACAGAAAAATGAATGTAAAAGATTTTAATTTTGACCTGCCACAGGAACTGATCGCACAGGATCCTTTGGAGGATCGTTCTTCTTCCAGGCTTTTAGTACTGGACAAGAAGACAGGCAAGACACAGCACAGGATCTTTAAGGATATTGTAGAGTATTTAAGACCAGGAGATTGTCTTGTGATCAATGATACAAAGGTTATCCCGGCAAGATTATTTGGCGTAAAAAAGGATACAGGAGCAAAAATAGAGGTGCTTTTATTAAAGCGCCGTGAAAATGATATCTGGGAGACTCTGGTAAAGCCGGGAAAGAAGGCAAAACCAGGAACTGTCATTGATTTTGGTGACGGTATCCTTACAGGAACTGTTATTGAGACAGTAGATGATGGGAACAGACTGATCCAGTTCTCATACGAAGGCATTTTTGAAGAGATATTAGACCGTTTAGGCCAGATGCCACTTCCTCCATACATTACACACCAGTTAAAGGATAAGAACCGCTATCAGACTGTTTATGCAGTTCATGAGGGTTCTGCAGCAGCGCCTACAGCCGGACTTCACTTTACAAAAGAACTGTTAAAGCAGATTGAGGATATGGGTGTGAAGATCGCTCATGTTACCTTACATGTAGGTCTTGGCACCTTCCGTCCTGTAAAGGTGGAAAATGTATTAGACCACCATATGCACTCTGAATTTTATGTAGTAGATGAGGCAGAGGCAAAAAAAGTAAATGAAACAAAGGCAGCAGGAGGCCGGGTGATCTGTGTGGGAACCACCAGCTGCCGTACGGTAGAATCTGCCTCCACAGAGGATGGTATATTACAGGCAAAAACAGGCTGGACTGATATTTTCATTTATCCGGGATATAAGTTTAAGATTCTGGATGCACTGATCACCAATTTTCATTTACCAGAATCTACACTGGTGATGTTAGTCAGTGCATTAGCAGGAAGAGAGAATATTTTAGCAGCATATAATGAAGCAATCAGGGAAAGATACAGATTCTTTTCTTTTGGCGATGCTATGTTCATCGCTGACGATCCACAGCCTGTAAAGAAAGCGTAGGAAGTAAAGAAAGCGTAGGAAGTTAAATGGAAGAACGTCTGAATAAATGGCTTAGCCGCATGGGAGTGTGTTCCAGGCGGGAGGCAGACCGGCTGATCAGTGAAGGCAAAGTTTTAGTTGACGGAAAAACTGCCCAGATGGGTCAGCGTATAGAAGATGGACAGAAAGTAATATGCGATGGAAAGCCGGTAGGTGATGCAGACGGCGGGCGGGGAGAAGTTAAACCTCCCCGCCCTGTTCTGCTTGCGGTAAATAAACCAAGAGGGATCGTGTGCACTACTTCCGATAAAGACCGGGCAGAAAATATTGTAGAAATGCTTTCTTATCCGGAACGTATTTACCCTGTTGGCCGTCTGGATAAAGAGTCTGAGGGACTGATCCTTATGACGAATCAGGGAGATCTGGTAAATAAGATCATGCGCAGTACCAATGCCCATGAAAAAGAATATATCGTTACTGTAGATAAGGTTCTGACGGATGAATTTATCAAACAGATGTCAGAAGGCGTGTGGTTAGAGGAATTAGAGCGGAAAACACTTCCGTGTAAAGTACGAAAACAGGGAGAACGCCGTTTTTCTATTATCCTGACTCAGGGTTTAAACAGGCAGATCCGTCGGATGTGCCAGGCCTGCGGTTATCGGGTGCATCTTCTTAGGCGGGTGCGTATTATGAATATCCAGTTAGGCGGTTTGAAAACCGGAGAATATCGTAAGATCACCGGGGAAGAATATAAACGGCTTATAAAACTGCTGGAAGGTTCCACAAGTCTGTCTAAGTCAGACAGAAGAGGAAAACGATATGTGGCTTTCCACTCTAAGAATGAAAATCAGGTGAATAAATGGAAACAGAAATCCGGAGAATGAAAGAACTGATCCCCCAGCTTCGTCAGGCTGCAAAAGCCTACTATCAGGAAAGCCGGGAGATCATGAGCAATTTTGAATATGATAAGCTGTATGATGAGCTGTCTGCCCTGGAGGCAAAGACAGGGATCATCCTGTCGGGAAGTCCCACACAGCAGGTAGGTTATCAGGTTTTAAGTGAGCTTCCAAAAGAGACCCATGAAGAGCCTATGCTGTCTCTTGATAAGACAAAGAGTGTAGAGGACTTACAGCAGTGGTTAGGAAACCAGAAAGGCCTTTTATCCTGGAAAATGGATGGTCTTACGGTAGTTCTTACTTATGAAGATGGAACGCTGGCAAAGGCTGTTACCAGAGGAAATGGGGAGATCGGGGAAGTTATTACACCAAATGCAAGGGCATTTTCCAACATCCCCCTGGCAATTGCCTATAAGGGGCAGCTGATCATCCGGGGTGAGGCAGTCATTACCTATACAGATTTTGAACGTATTAACGATGAGATCGGTGATGCAGATGCCAAATATAAAAACCCGCGAAACCTTTGCAGCGGTTCTGTGCGCCAGTTAAACAGTAAGATCACAGCAGAGCGCAGCGTTCATTTTGAGACTTTTGCCCTGGTTAAGGCAGAAGGTGTTGACTTTAAAAATTCCAGAAAAGAGCAATTTTTATGGCTGAAAAACCAGGGATTTGAGGTCGTGCATCACGAAGAAGTAACAGCAGCCGATCTACCGGATAAGGTTGCCTGGTTTGCAGGGCAGATCGGGCACAATGATATTCCTTCAGATGGCCTGGTGCTGTTATATGATGATATTGCCTATGGTGATTCACTGGGACGTACGGCCAAGTTCCCGCGAAATGCCATTGCTTTTAAGTGGCAGGATGAGATTCGGGAGACCACATTATCCTATATTGAATGGAGTCCTTCACGAACCGGTCTGATCAATCCGGTGGCTGTGTTTGAGCCAGTTGAGTTAGAGGGGACTACTGTCAGTCGCGCCAGCGTCCATAATATCAGCATTATGGAAGGGCTGGAGTTAGGCGCAGGAGATAAGATCACGGTATACAAGGCAAATATGATCATCCCACAGATCGCAGATAACCTGACACGCAGCGGTGTAAGGGATATTCCTAAGATCTGTCCTGTATGCGGCGGCGCTACACAGATCCGCCAGACCAATGATGTAAAGAGTTTATATTGCACTAATCCAGAATGTCAGGCAAAAAAGATCAAAAGCTTTACTTTGTTTGTAAGCCGTGATGCCTTAAATATAGATGGATTATCAGAAGCAACTCTGGAGAAATTCATCGGTGCCGGTTTTATCCACGAATATGCAGATATTTTCCATTTATCAGACCATAAAGAAGTGATCACAGAAATGGAAGGCTTTGGTCAGAAATCCTATGATAATCTGATTAGTTCCATTGAAACTGCCTCCCACACCACACTGCCAAGACTGATATATGGTCTGGGAATTGCAGGAATTGGTCTTGCAAATGCGAAAATGCTCTGCCGTCATTTTAACTATGATCTGGATCAGATGCGTCACTGCGACGTGGAAGAGCTGACAGCAGTAGATGGCATTGGCAGTGTACTGGCTCAGGCATGGGGAGATTACTTTGCTTCTGCAAAGAACAATGAGGTATTAGATCATTTATTGCAGGAGCTTCACATTGAAAAAGAACAGGCAGAGGAAAATGGTACTGCTTTCACAGGAATGACCTTTGTTATCACAGGCTCTGTAGAGCATTTTGCAAACAGAAAGGAATTGCAGGCACTGATCGAGAGCAAGGGAGGAAAGGCAACAGGTTCTGTTACCTCAAAAACCACGTATCTGATCAATAATGATACACAATCCAGTTCTTCTAAAAATAAAAAGGCAAAGGAACTGGGGATTCCGATCCTTTCGGAAGAAGATTTCCTGAAACTGCTTCAGGAGAAGGAAAAGGGGGAAGGCTGATATGCCTATTAAAGTACAGAAGGATCTGCCTGCAAGGGCGATCCTGGAATCAGAAAATATATTTATCATGGATGAAGACAGGGCTATGAGCCAGGATATCCGACCTTTGGAGATCCTGATCTTAAATCTCATGCCTTTAAAGGAGGATACAGAGACACAATTGCTGCGTGCGCTGTCAAATACACCGCTGCAGGTGGACTGTACCTTTTTAATGCTGTCTACCCATGTGTCCAAAAACACATCTGCCAGTCATTTAAACAAGTTTTATGTGTCCTTTGACAGCATCAGAAAGAAAAAATTCGATGGAATGATCATCACAGGTGCGCCTGTGGAAAATATGGACTTTGAAGAGGTAAACTACTGGAAAGAGCTTTCCGGTATCATGGAGTGGAGTAAAACACATGTGACCTCGACTATCCATATCTGCTGGGGAGCCCAGGCGGGACTGTATTACCATTATGGCATCCCGAAATATAAGAGAGAAGAGAAACTTTCCGGTATTTATAAGCACAGAGTATCAGACCGGAAGGTGCCGTTAGTACGCAGCTTTAATGATACCTTCCTGGCACCTCATTCCCGTTATACAGAGGTCCGCAGGGAAGATATTGAGAAGCACCCGGAGCTGGTCATTCTGGCAGAGTCCGAAGAAGCCGGAATATTTCTGGTAATGAGCCGTGATGGAAAGCAGATCTTTGTCCAGGGCCATCCGGAATATGACCGTATGACTTTAAATAACGAATACCACAGAGATCTGAACAAGGGGCTGAACCCATCTCTTCCGGTTAATTATTATGAGGATAATGATCCGTTTTCTGTACCGGAACTTACTTGGAGAAATACTTCTAATACATTGTATACCAACTGGCTGAATTTCTACGTTTACCAGATGACCCCATATCTGTTGGATGACGGGGAATAATATAATTGATGCCATATAATATATTTTACAGTAGTAAGGCGAGACAGATGAAAAAACAATTATTAACAGCAATGGTACTGGCAGCAGTTGGAATGGCAGGATGCAGCCATGGAAAGCAGGAAGCAGCAGCCACAGAAACCGCAGCAGTTGAAACAACAAAGGAAGCAGCCCAGACTGAGATCAAAATCGATACGGAAACTACCAAAGAAGAGACTTCAAAGGAACAGACAGAAGAAGAGACTTCCCAGGAAGAAACAACAGAAGCTGAGAAAGCACAAAAGGAAGAGGCAGAAGACTCTCTTCCAGAGGCATATCAGGAAATTCTGGGCAAATATCAGAACATGATCCAGGAAAAATGGGAACTGGATCAGGCTTTTGAGGAAAATTTAAGCGGTATTGTAGTAGATTTAAATGATATTGGCAATGCAGCAAATGAAGTGGGATATTATTTGTATGATCTGGATCAGGACGGAAAAGAAGAACTGCTCATTGGAGAGATGGATAATGATGCGCTTGCAAACCGTATTATCTTTGATGCTTATACACTGGTAAACGGAAAGGCAGTGCAGATCTTTGAAAGCGAGAGCAGAAACCGTTACTATCTGGTTGAAGATGAAGCAGGTGCTGTTATTATTGCCAATGAAGCTTCCAATGGTGCAGCTAATTCAGGCTGGCTTTATTATGTAGTAAATGGCACACAGCTGAATGTAGTTCAGTCGGTTATTTTTGACGCAGGGGAAGATGAACAGAATCCGTGGTTTATGTCAACGGATGATGACTGGGATGTATCAAATGATGAACCGGTGGATGAAGATACAGCCATGTCTGTTATAGACTCTTATACAGAAAATTATGTAAAACTGGATTGGATGCCAGTAATTGAATAAGCAGATGCAGAAACTGTGGAAAAATACAGCGTATACAAAAAAGTGAACTGTAACATTTTTCCATAGCTTCTGCATTTTTTTTTGTATACAAATGAATACAAAAGTGCTATAGTGATAGAAAAATGAACATTTACCTATTAAACTTAGGGGTAAATGCGGAGAGGAGAATGATCATGTCACAGATACTGGAACAGGCAGATGGTCTTTTACAGGCACTGCCGAAAGAGCAGCTGGGATTTTTCCCGACTCCATTTTACCGTCTGGATCGTCTGTCAAAAGAACTGGGTGTTAATCTGTTTATCAAGAGAGATGATTTTACAGGCATGAACCTGTTTGGGGGAAATAAGGTCCGCAAACTGGAATATCTTTTAGGAGAGGCAAAGGCAAAAGGTTGCGAATATGCTATTACCTATGGCGCGACTCAGTCCAACCACGCCATGGAAACAGCAGCAGCCTGCCGCAGATGCGGGATCAAGCCGATTCTTTACCTGACTGCAGTGGTAGAACCGGATGATGCAGATGTGAGGGCCAACCTGCTTTTAGACAAGATTTTGGATGTTGAGCTGCATATTGTCGACATTCTTCCAGGGGAAACAGAAGATGACGCAGAGGCACGTTCCTTTGAAATGGGTGCAGCAAGAGCAAAGGAATTAAATGAGTCAGGACATCCATGCTATGATATCCCAATGGGCGGAGCAAGCATTGTAGGTTCTGTTGGCTTTGCAAGCGGCTATGTAGAGTTTGAAAAGCAGGTTCAGGCGATGAACCTGAAGGTGGATTATATTTTCCACGCAACAGGAACCGGCGGCACCATGGCTGGCCTGGCGGCCGGAAGAAAGATGGCTCAAAGTGATACGAAGATCATTTCCGTCACAGTAAGTCCGAAAGATGAGAAATACTTATGTAAAGTAGAAAAACTGGCAAATGATGTGCTGGCACTGGTAAAGAGCCCGGAAAAAGTAGACCGCAGCGAAGACCTTCATATGGATACCGGTTATTACGCACCAGGCTATGAGCAGCCAAATGAGGCAGCAAGCGAAGCAATCCGCCTGTTAGCCCGTACAGAAGGACTGTTTGTGGATCCTGTATACACAGGAAAGGCACTTGCAGGTCTGATCGACTATGTAAGAAGTGGAAAAGTGCCGCAGGGAAGCAATGTAGTGTTCTGGCATACCGGCGGGGCAACTGCTTTGTTTGCTGAGCGGGAGATCTTAGGTAAGCTGTACTGATAATGTTTTTGGAAAGAGGGATGAAAAAGTGAAAACGCTGATCAAAAACGGCTATCTTGTTGATCCGGCCAATCAGGTGCAGGCATATTTAAACCTGGTGCTGGAGAATGGGAAAGTAACAGCCGTAACAGAAGATGAGCCAGAAGCAGATCAGGTCATTGACGCAAAAGGGAAAGTAGTGGCTCCTGGTTTTATCGACATTCATATGCATGAAGATCCGGTAAAGGACGGAAAGATCGAATTCTGTATCTTTGATGCCATGCTGCGTATGGGTGTGACCACAGCAGTAGGAGGCAACTGTGGTATTAATGTATATGATCCGGTAAAATATCTGGATATGGTGGAAAAAGACGGAGCACCGGTAAATGTAATGCTTTTTGCCGGTCATCAGTATTTCAGAGAAACAGCAGGTGCCATGGATAAATATGCACCAGTTACAAAAGAGCAGCAGAAGCATATGAAAAAAGGGCTTGAAAAAGCCCTTGAAGCAGGCTGTGTGGGAATTTCCTATGGACTGCGTTATGTTCCGGGAACAGGCCGTGAGGAGTTTCTGGATACAGCTTCCTGCTGCGAAAAGGAACACCGTCTGATCTCCGCTCATGTAAGAGATGACGAAGACAGGGTGTTTGGAGCAGTAGCAGAAGTAGCTGAGGCGGGAAAATTATACAACATTCCGGTTCAGGTGTCCCATATAGGAAGCATGGGCGGTTTTGGACAGATGAAACAGCTGCTGCGTCAGGTAGATGGCTACCGTATGAATGGCATAGATATAGCCTGTGACTGCTATCCATATTTTGCGTTTTCCACCAGAATCGGTGCAACTACTTATGATGATGGATGGCTGGAGCGCTATCACTGTGATTACAGCGCCTGTCAGCTGACAGAAGGAAAATATAAAGGCCAGAGATGTACGGCAGAGACCTTTGCAGAAATGCGCCGTGATTTCCCGGAGTGCCTGACTGTATGCTATGTTATGGATGAAAAGGATATCCGCATGGCATTTGCAGATCCTGGAGTTATGGTGGGAAGTGATGGACTGATTGATAATGGCCATGGTCATCCAAGGGCAGCCGGAACTTTCCCAAGATTCCTTGCAGAGTTTATAAGAAAAGGGGACATTTCTCTGTATGACGGAATTGAAAAGATGACGGCTGTTCCTGCAAAGCGCCTGGGACTTTCTCATAAAGGGCGCCTGAATGTAGGTGCAGATGCAGATGTGGTTATCTTTGATCTGGAAAAGATCAAAGATGGAGCAACCTTTGACGATCCTATGATCCCACCCACAGGTATCGACTATGTATTCATTGGCGGTGAGATCGCGGCAAAAGACTGCAAGATCGTAAAGGGAAATCTGGGAACTGCACTGAGAACACTGTCATAAAAAGAATAGAAAGCCCTATAAAGCTTTGGGAGATATGTTCAGAAACGCCGAAAAAGACGTCTGAAAATAAAAAGACACAAAAAAGAGGAGAAGTGAAAGGGGAAAACAGTATGGAATTTGGTGTATGGTCACTGGTGCCGCCGGTTCTTACCATTGCGCTGGCACTGACAACGAAAAACGTATTTATCTCACTTTTGATTGGTATCCTTACAGGAAACCTGGTATTGAACCATTTTGCAGTATTTACAGGTTTAAACGCAGGTATTTACAGCATCCTGGATACCATGACAGAAAGCAATACCCTGATCATCGGCTCTGTACTCATCACAGCAGCAGTGATCCATCTGGCAGAAAAGTCCGGTGGTATTGAAGGTTTCGTAAATGTAGTTGTAAAGAAACAGGGTCTCATCAAATCTAAAAGAGGGGCTAATCTTTTTACCTGGCTGTTAGGTCTGGTTGTATTTACTTCCGGTACCTTAAGCTGTATGGTAACAGGTTCTGTTGCAAGACCTGTAAATGACGCATTAAAAGTACCTCATGAGAAAGCAGCATTTATCGTACATACCACTTCCACTCCATGGTGTGTATTATTCCCGTTCAGCGGCTGGCTGGCAGCTATGGCAGGCTATCTGGTAACCGGTGGTGTACCGGAAGATCAGTCTGTATCCGTTCTGTTCCAGTCTCTGTTTATGAACTTCTACTGTATTCTGGCTATCGTCCTGGTGCTGGTTCTTGCTTTAACACAGAAAGATTTTGGACCAATGGCAAAAGCAGAGGCCAGAGCAGCAGCTACCGGTGAACTGGATGACCCGGTTCACAAAAAAGAAAATTCAGATACTTCCACAGCAGTATCTGGCTTTACTCCAAGAGCGATCAATCTTCTTCTTCCAGTTGGTGCGCTGATCGCAGTTATGTTTATCGCACTGATTGTTACAGGAAACGGAAACCTGATGAACGGCTCTGGTATGAAGGCTCTGATCTGGGCTGTTATTGTAGCGTTGTTGGTTGCAGCAGTCCTTTGTGTAACAGAAAAGGTATTTACAGTCAGCCAGGTAATTGATGAGATTTTTAAGGGAATGAGCGGCATGCTGCCGATCACCTTCGTTCTTCTGTTTGGATTTACTATGGGTAATGTAGTTAAGTCCCTGGATACAGGTACTTATCTTTCCAGTATTTTCCAGCAGTTCTTAAGCCCGGCCCTGCTTCCTGCATTAACATTCCTGATCGCAGTTCTTATTTCTTTCGCAACAGGAACTTCTATGGGAACCATGGCTATTATGGCAGTGATCGCACTTCCTATGGCTTATTCCATGGGAAACAGCATTCCGTTAGTAGCAGGCGCTATGTTCGGAGGAAGTATTTTTGGAGATCATGCTTCTCCTATTTCCGATACCACGATTATGACCTGTTCCACTACGGGCTGTGATATTATCGACCACATAAAAACCCAGTTCCCGTATGTGTGCAGTCTTGCAGTGATCAGTTTTATCCTGTATGTGATCGCAGGCTTTGTTATGTAACTGTGTGAGAAAGATCATAGATAAACGAAAAAGCCTTCCGGCATTGGAAAAAATCCGTGCTGGAAGGCTTTTTTTCGTGTCAGTGATGCGCATATTAATGCATATATAACGGACTTAAAGTTCCTGTTTTTGCTTATCCCTGTAATTTTGCATTAGGATTAATAACATATCCGTTGCGGTTTCTCTGTGGACTTGGCGGCATCTGCCACTTGTTGTGATCTGTATGCAGCAGCATATGAGATTTGTGGCTTAATGGCTGTTCAAAGTAGTTATCATAGAGAGCTTTTACATCCGGATTTTCATGGGAACGGCGAAGATCAGCATGTTCATCCAGGAAATACAGATTTTTTCCCCGCTCAAAGGCCATTTCCACGCCATCATGCTGAGGCTGTCCGCCACCGCCTACACAGCCGCCTGGGCAAGCCATGACTTCTACAAATTCATAATGTTTTTCGCCTCGTTCAATGGCTTTTAACAGGTTTCTGGTATTTCCCAGACCGCTGACAGCAGCTATGCGAAGGGTCTGTCCGTTTAATTCAAACTCAGCTTCTGTAACGCCTGTTTCCTGAGAAGAAGCACGCACATTCTTAAAGGCGTCAGGAGCACAGTTTTCACCCATGATAGCATAATAGGCAGTACGCAAGGCAGCTTCCATAACTCCGCCAGTTGCTCCGAAGATCACGCCGGCACCGGAAGCATCGTGGAAAAGCCGGTCCGGTTCGATATCAGTAAGCCGGTCTGTGACAATGCTAGAACCTTTGATCATACGGATCAATTCTCTTGTGGTGATCACACAGTCGGTATCATGACCTGCATATTCCTTGTAGAACAGCTCCATATTTGCCTCGCCTTTTTTAGCTAAACAAGGCATAATGGCAACGGAGAAGATATCTTCCGGTTTTTTACCGATCTGTTCTGCAAAATAGCTCTTCATTACAGCGCCGAACATCTGCATAGGTGATTTGGCGGTAGACAGCTGATTCACAAAGTGAGGGAATTCGCTCTTTACAAAGCGGACCCATCCAGGACAGCAGGAGGTAAACATAGGGCGGTCTTTCAGTTCACCTTTTCCAAGGCGGACTAACAGCTCATTTGCTTCTTCCATAATGGTAAGATCTGCAGTAAAACAGGAGTCAAATACATAATCAGCCCCCATTTTCTTTAAGGCATCAAAAATCTTTCCGATGGTAGCTTCTTCCCTTGTAAAACCAAGGCCTTCGCCCCATGCGGCACGGACAGCAGGAGCCACCTGTACAACTACGGTTTTATTAGGATCGGCTAAAGCTCTCCACAATTTTTCTGTATCATCCCGCTCATGAAGAGCACCTACAGGACAATGGGTGATACATTGTCCGCACAGAGAACAATCGGCTTCTCTGATGGTACGGTTTCCGGTTACGTTGATGGTAGAGCGGGAACCGGTACCTTCCAGATCCCAGATATTTAAACTCTGGATCTTGTCGCAGACCTGGACGCAGCGCATACATTTGATGCACTTTTCAGATTCACGGATCAGTGGAAATGTTTTATCCCAGGGTTGTTTTTCCAGGCGTTCTTCAAAAAGACCATCCTGGACATTCAGGTCATTGGCGATCTTTTGAAGAGAGCAGTTGCCGCTTCTTACACAGGTAGCGCATTTGCAGTCATGCTGGGACAAGATCAGCTGTACGTTCAGACGGCGGTCTAAGCGTACTTTCGGACTGTTGGTATAAATGACCATTCCTTCTTCTACCTTTGTATTGCAGGCAGTGATCAGATGGTCACGTCCTTCTAATTCAACTACGCAGACACGACAGGCAGCGATCTCATTTAAGCCTTTCCAGTAACACAAGTGTGGGATATGGATGCCGATGGATTCTGCAGCTTCCATCAGGGTGGTCCCTTCTTTTACAGATACAGGTAATTTGTCGATCGTTAAATTTACCATAATTTCTCACGCCCTCCTTTGAAGATTCCAAAGCCGAAATGGTCGCAGCGGAGGCAGCGTCCGGATTCCTGCGCAATTTCTTTTCTGTTCATGCAGTTTTCAACACCTTCAAAATCATGTTTTCGTTCACTTGCTTCCCGTTCAGACAGTTCCACACGGCCGCATGGTGTATGGTCACTGTTATTTGGAAGAGGAATTTCAATATCACAGGTGATCTCATGGTGATAGCCTAAATATTCATCAATATTTGCAGCAGTTACCTTTGCAGCAGCTACAGCCTTAATAACAGTAGCAGGGCCGGAAGCACAGTCACCGCCTGCAAATACGCCTGGTATATCTGCAAATCCGCCGTTTGGCAGAGTGACGATCTTTCCTCTTGAAACCGGGATACCGGATTCTTCATAGTGTTTGGTTTCAATATTCTGACCGATGGCAACGATCATGGTCTGACATGGGATCACATAGTCCGGCTCACCGCTGGCAGTTACACTGGCACGTCCGTCTTTAATGGTGCTGATCATCTGAGGAGTCACGCGGACACCGGATACATGTCCGTTTTCATCGACTTCAATACCGGCAGGTGCAACTAAGGTAAGCAGTTCCACACCTTCTGCTACAGCAGCTTCGATCTCAGCCGGGAGTGCAGTCATATCAGCCACACGGCGGCGGTAAACGATGCTGACTTTCTTTGCTCCAAGACGGATAGCGGTGCGGACAGCGTCCATGGATACATTTCCGCCTCCGATAACAGCTACCTCCTGTCCTGTAAGATCAGGGCGGTTTCCAAGGCTTACATTTCTAAGGAAACCAACGGCGGAGGTGATACCTTCTGCATCTTCGTTAGGAAGCCCTAATTTCTTATCAGTAGAGGCACCTACTGTAATAAGTACTGCGTCATATACTTTTCTAAGTTCGTCTAATTTAATGTCTTCACCGATCTTTACATTGTAATGTACCTGGATACCGGTTTCCAGGATGGCGTCTGTATCTTCTTCCAGACGGTCTTTAGGCAGACGGTAGTTTGGAATACCATAGCGCAGCATACCGCCAAGTTTTGGAAGCATCTCATAAACAGTGACCTGATGGCCCATTAACTGCAGATAATAAGCAGAAGAAAGTCCGGAAGGTCCGCCGCCTACAACAGCGATCTTTTTGCCGGTGGAAGGTCCGCAGGCCGGCGGAGCCACCTTTCCAGCCAGGTCAGCAGCAGCCCGTTTCAGTCCGCGGATATTTACGGAGGTATCTACCATATTACGGCGGCAGCGTGCTTCACAGGGATGTTCGCAGATAAAACCGCAGGTAGACGGAAATGGGTTGTCCTTGCGGATCAGCTGGATAGCATCTGCATAGCGGCCATCTCTTACAAGGGCAATATAGCCGGGGATGTCCACATGTGCAGGACAGAGAGCTACGCAGGGAACAGGCTGGGAAATCGCACAGCTGCATCGTTTGTTGCGGATATGAGCTTCAAAATCATCACGGCAGGTATGGATCATCCGCCATACCATTTTCGCAGCCTCAGAACCGATGGCACAGTCAGCGGTCTGCATAATGGAAAGTGCAGTCTCTTCGATCAGATCCAGGATCTCATAGTCAGCATCTCCGTTTAATACGTTGGTGATCATGTGCTTTAACTGGTGAAGACCTACACGGCAGGGAACGCATTTTCCGCAGGTCTGGGCATGGCACATTTCAATAAAGGCCCTTGTTATGTCAACAGGACAGATACCTGGAGGGCTTGCCACAATACGCTGCTCCAGATTTTTGTAAAGACTTTCAACCATCAGCTGGTCTTTACTTGGGGTGAACAACTCCAATCTGCTCATATGAAACCTCCTGAATTTTTTGTATGTCCAAAGATTCTGGAAATACAGGCTGATAATGCAGAAACCATGCCAAAATCTTGATAAACACACATTTTGTATAATGATAATAAATGTCACTTATGATTATAACATAAATTTATTAAAAATACACTACAAAATGTGCAAAAAAATTTAGATATTTTTTAACAATCTAATTATTTTTGCATACCATCATTTGAAATAAAAAATCAACGGAAATAAGGGGTTTTTGAATATATTTATAGATTATATCAATAAAACAATAAAAAAATCGGATGAAAGCAATTGGACAACTTCCCCTCCGCCTGATAAAATAATAACATACAGGAAGCGATATGAAAATTTTACAAGGGGGAAAATATGGGGGAGAGTGTAAAGACAGATCCGCAGAAAAACAGTGGGCTGACCCGCCAGGAGCTGCGTGAGCTGGAATCAAAAGAAAAAACAGATGCGCAGCGGCTTGCAGAAAAGGTGATTTTGTTTTTTCCCAATGTCTGCGGGCTTATTGCTGTTTCAGAGTATATGCTGATACCGGACAACAGTATGAACCGGAATCCGTATACATATCTGGGATTTCTTATATTAATGATGATTTTTTATAATGGATATGGCGCAGCAGCAGGGATCCGGTATTTACAGAAAGACAAGGGATTATATGAGAAATTCCGCTACCGTGCGCCTCTGTGGTCCGCACTATTTTTGTTGTTTGCAGGATATGATTATCTGACTTTAAAAACAGGCATACTGACACAGCCTTTTGTTCCGTGCATGAATTTTATCTTAAATGCAGCATGGATCGACCGTGCCATGATACTAGACTGTACCGTACATACCCTGGGATTGTTATTCCTGGGATATTTCATAGGAGTTGGCCTGGGGCTGATCACAGGTATTACCTGCGGCTATTCAGAAAAGGCCCGCTACTGGGTAGATCCGGTGATCAAATTTTTAGGACCGATCCCTACATCTACCTGGATCCCGATCATGATGGTCATTGCATCTTCTTTATTTGGTGGAGCAGTATTTATCATTGCTCTTGGATCATGGTTTGCAGTGACTGTTGCGTCCATGACGGGTATTGCCAATGTAGACCGGGATTATTTTGAAGCAGCCCGTACATTAGGTGCAAATGAACGGCAGCTTGTTTTCAGGGTGGCTTTGCCTCATGCCATGCCATCTATTTTACAGGGATGTACCCAGGCGATGAGCAGTTCCTGTACAGCGATCATGATCGCTGAGATGTTAGGAGTAAAATCCGGACTTGGCTGGTATATGAACTGGAGCAAATCCTGGGCAAGTTATGACAAGATGTTTGCGGCACTGTTTGTGATCTGCTTCATTTTTACAGTCGTAACGAAAATACTGGACCGGATCAAACGCCATGTGCTCAGATGGCAGAATGGAGCGGTGAAAAACTATGGATGATACCAACAGGATTTTATTAAAACTGGAAAATATTTCCAAAAGTTTTGCAAAAGTGGAAAATGACCAGGTTACCCATGCTCTTGATCAGATTAATCTGCAAATGGAAAGTGGGGAATTTATCAGTCTGGTGGGGCCGTCCGGCTGTGGAAAGTCTACGGTGTTAAGGCTGGTAGCCGGTCTGATCCAGCCTACACTTGGAAAAGTGACTGTAAATGGGGAAGAAGTAACGGGGCCTTCACCTGAGCGGGGGATGGTCTTTCAGAAGCCTACGTTATTTCCATGGCTGACAGTGGAAAAAAATATTGCTTTTCCTTTAAAAATGCAGGGAAAGCTAAACACAGAAAATGGAAAAGAAAAAGTAGAACATATGTTAAATGTGATCGGCCTGGAATCTTTCCGGGACGATTATCCGGGACAGCTTTCCGGAGGAATGGCACAGAGAGTGGCCTTAGTCAGGACATTGATCAGCCAGCCGGAGATCTTGCTTTTAGACGAACCTTTGGGGGCATTGGATGCATTTACACGCATGAATATGCAGGATGAGATCCTTGCTATGTGGAAAGAGAGAAAACAGCTGGCTCTTATGGTCACTCATGATGTAGATGAGGCGATTTATATGGGAACGAGAGTGATCGTAATGGATGCAAATCCGGGAAGAATCATTGCAGATATAAAAATAGAAGAAGATTTCCCAAGAGACCGTTCTTCTGAAAACTTTATTGCCTATAGAAATATGATCTTAAACCGTCTGCATTTTGCAGGCAAGAAACATGAGTAAGCAGCCATTTTGAAAAATGAGCATACTAAATATATTTTATTAAAGGAGAAAGTATTATGAGAACAAAGAGAACACTTGCAGCTATGCTGGCACTTTCAGTAGGAATGTCATTAACAGCCTGCGGCGGGGGAAAACAGGCAGAGGAGACAAAGGCAACAGAGAAAGAACAGCTTGCCGGTGACTTAAACAATGACGGACAGATCGAAATGGGCCAGGATGGCGTAGAAGTAGAGGTGAATGTTTCCGATGTCCATATGAATGCAGCAGATGCTTTTGCAGCAGGGAAATGGGAAGCATTGTTTACGCCTGTAGATATTCCAGGACGTTTTGTTGATATGGAAAACTTTGACCTGACACCAACAGAGGAAGAAAAGGCTGCTATGGAGAAAGAACCGGCTTATGGAAAGCCAGTACTTTATTATATGTCTGACGGCTGTACTTCCGGCCCTACTGTAGCAGATGATAAGGGTTATTATGAAGAAGCAGGACTGACTGCAGAGGGATTTAAAGGTAATTCTTATATAGAGGCACTGGGAACTCAGCAGGCAACCGTTGCAGTAGGACACATTGCAACCATGCTGGTGCCGATCACAAATAATGTAGATATCACTTTCGTTGGCGGTGCTCATATTGGCTGCAAATCCCTTTATGCACTGGCAGACAGCGACTACAATACAACAGAAGATTTAAAAGGTACTCAGGTCTCTGTACCAAACGGAATCGGAGCTTCTGACTACAATATCACTTCTTTACTGTTAGATGCAGACGGCATTGATCCATTAAAAGATGTATCTCTGATCCAGGTTTCTTCTGATGCCTGCGTAGCAGCAATGGAGCGTGGTGAGATCTCCGCAGCTCTTTTAAGTGATACCTTTGCCTATGCTATGATGAAAGAGGGCAAGTTAAAATGCATCCGTTCCTTACAGGACGATGATTTCGCAAAAGACAGCTGCTGCGTGATCGCTATGAACCGCACTTTCGTAAAAGAAAACCCGGTGATCTCCAAAAAGATCACACAGGCAGTTCAGAAAGCACATTCCTGGATGCATGAAAACACAGAAGAGGCAACACAGCTGCTTCTGGACCGCGGCTGGAACGGCGGAGACTATGACATGAACGTTATGATCAACAATGCACTTCAGTTTGGCCTTTCCGATGAATTTACCGGAGAATCCTTAAAGCGTGTGATTGAAAAATATGTACGTCTTGGTCTGATCACAGCAACCGATGATGTAGATAGTATTTATGAACTGGCTTGGACACCAGTACAGTAAATGAAATAAAAACCGGGAAGCAGGTAAGAGATCTGTTTCCCGGTTTGTTTTTATAATATTATAAATTATTTATATCAGTCTTTTTTCTCAATAGCCCTGAAGATAAAGTAAGCAGGGATAGATGTTGCCATCAGGCAAAGACTCTTGATCATCTGCGTGCTGGAGCAGGTCATACAGATGATGAAGGTGATAACAATTGCAAGGATGGTAGTTACCGGATAACCAGGCATCTTTAACGGACGTGCCATATCCGGTTTTTTCTTGCGCAGTACAAGAAGAGAAGAGCATACAACGCATTCAAGGATACGTCCTGCGAAAACATTGATACCAAGTAAGGTTCCAAAAGAGCCGGTCCACACGAAGATCAGAGCGATCAGACAGATAAATAAGGTAGGAATGTAAGGTGTATTGTACTTTTCATGGAGCTTTCCAAAAGGTTTAAACATAAGACCTTTCTGACTCATAGAATAAGAAACTCTTGGATAACTCATGATACCGCCGTTTAATGCACCGAAGATAGAAATGCAGGCTCCGATGGTGACGATGACAGTACCGGCTTTTCCGAAAATAGCAGTACCTGCATCAACAACAGGAGTTTCACTTCCCGCAAGATTGGCAAATCCCACAGTACCGACACATGCAACAGAGATAAGTACATTAATGGTGATAACAATGATCATACCGATGATCATTGCTTTTGGAAGAGTTTTTTTAGGGTCTTTGATATCACCGCTCATGTAAGCCAGCTGATAGTATCCACCGAATGCAAGGAAAGCAGGGAAGGCAGCATTTAATACATGATTCCATTCGGTTGTCTGGGATTCAGTAGTAACAGTGGTAAAGTTCTCTGGGGAGATCAGGAAGAAACCACCGATGATAACAAGGAGCAGTGCACATAACTTACCAACTGTAAAGATGTTGGCTACTGTGGAGCCAAGTTTGGTTCCGTGAATGTTTAAGATCATAAGAGCAAGGATAACAGCTGTTGCGATCATTTTGATCCCTGTGGGGGTGATGCCTGGGATCAGCTTAGCAAGGTTGCTTGCAAAGGCAGTAGCGAGCATTGCTACCAAGGGAATATAATTTCCAATGGTCATAGACCAGCCGTATACAAATCCACCGCCTTTTCCATAAGCTTCTGTTATATAAACGTAAGGTCCGCCGGCTTCAGGCATTGCTGGTGAAAGTTCTGCATAAACTAAAGCACAGAGAATGCCGCTGGCGCCTGCTAAGATCCAGGCGGCCATAAAAGGACCAAAGGAACCGGCAGCAGCGGCAACGGTACCAGGTGTCATAAAAATACCGGAACCAATGACTGCTCCGACTAAAATGGTGACTGCCCCAAATAAACCGATCTGACGTTTCAGTCCATTATTGTTTTCGCTCATTTATATATCCCCCTTTAAATCGTATCTTTGGCAAGTGCATGTTCAATGGCCCATGGAGAAAGTTCCTGGCCGATTCCTGGGATTTCCGGTGTATGGCAGAAACCGTGTTCATCAGGCTGGTAATCGTAGATGCCTAAACGGATATTTTTATCACTTCGGTTGGTTACATGATGTTCATGGATCACAAAATTGGAAATAGAGGATTCAACATGAAGAGAAGCAGCAATAGCGATCGGGCTTCCGCATACGTGAATCTGGATACCTGTATCAACTGCATCTGCCATAGCAGCGATTTTCATTGCTTCTGTAATGCCGCCGCAGGTGCCAAGGTCTGGCTGGTAGATCTGGTATGTATCATGTTTGATCAGGTTTGCATAATGATATTTGCCGTATACACGTTCACCTCCAGCCTGTGGGATACCGGAACGTTTACGTACAGTTTCCAGAACCTGAAGATTCATCGGTGTACAAGTTTCTTCCATAAACATGATATTATAAGGTTTGATGATTTCGCTCATTTCAACAGCGGAAACAGCATCAGTTCTTGCATGATTTTCTACCAGGATATCCACATCTGGGCCTACAGCATCCCGGACAGCTTTTACACGTTCTTCAATCAGGGCTCTGGTTTTAGGATGGATCGGTCCCTTTAAAAATCCAAGACGGCCGCCTTCTGAATTATAGGTAATAAAATTAATCTTAATAGCATCAAAACCTTCGTCAACAGCTTTTAAGGAATGCTCTACCAGGTCTTCTGTCTTATATCCGCGGTCAAATACCATTCCCTTGCCCCATCCGAACTGAAGCTGGCTTGCGTAAGCTCTTAAGCCTTCACGGCATTTTCCGCCAAGAAGTTTATACAGAGGAACATTAAGTGCCTTTGCTTTAATATCCCAGCATGCCATATCAATGGCACTGATCGCGGAAAACATGATCGTACCGCCGCCCTGGGCCCAGAAAGTCTGTGTATACATCTTGTCCCATACAGCTTCTGTAGCCATGGGATCCATTCCAATTACGAAAGGAGACACCTCTTTGATCATCTGGTATGAAGCAGAAGCTCCGGTATCAAATCCTACAGAAGCTTCACCATATCCATAAATACCTTCATCTGTATTGACCCGACATACGATGGGACGCCATCCAGGTGATCCACCATCTAAAAGGTATACATTTACACTTGTTATTTTCATATTGCAGCCCTCCTGTGTATGTGATGTGCTTTTGGCTAAGTTTTGTATCAGATCTGAACTTGACTTTATTATACATCAGGAATATGCAATTATATATTCCAAGTCGGAATACCTGACATTCTTTTTGTACAGATTCAGATACAATATGTGGTTGCTTTACGGGGGGATATGAGGTATGCTTTTTGTGGACGAATTTTCTGTATACGAGGGGTAAATATTCATGAAAAATGTAAACCTGCAGCAGCTGTTTTATTTTAAGATTGCCATGAAATGTTCCAGTTTTTCGCAGGCAGCAGAGATCGCATATACTACTCAGTCTACCATCAGCAAGAATATTTCATCACTGGAGGAGATCATAGGAGAACCTCTTTTTATACGGCAGAAGAAGGGAATACTGCCTACACAGAGAGCCATTATTCTGAATTTGGAACTGGGGGAGCTTTATGACAAGATGGATCTTCTTTTAAATAATCCCCGGCAGCTTAAAAAAGAGGGAATGAGCGTCAGCTTTTGTCAGAATATTGACTTTGCAGCGGCTGTTCCAGAGTTTTTTGAGGCAGTTTCCAGAAATGCATTTTTTGCAGTAGCAGATATAACCTTGCAGTGCAGGGAAAATGAGGAAGTTGTGGAAGGTGTCCTCAGTGGTGATATTGATCTTGGTTTTATCTTGTCTGATACCAATGTAGCTAATCCAAACATTAAAATGCAGACTGTAATCTCGTCAGTTCCCTGGATTTTTTATTCTGCAAATAGCCCTTTAAACGAAAAATGCAGTCTTTCTATTAGTGATTTTGCAGAATATCCGATTGTCACCACCAAATATCTGATTGCTAAAAATGATTATCGCATGATCAATATGCTTCCTTTTACGCCCAAGAGGATCGAGATCGTGGAAACTTATGACGATATTCCCATCTATCTGGCTACTGGCATGTATATTACTTTACTGAGGCCTTATGTATATTTAAGCAATGATAAAAATATCCGGAGTTTTCCTCTGTCAGATGACTATGACCTGAAACAGGGGATTACTATGATCTGGTTTGGAAATAACAAGAATCCGTATTTGAAGAAAATGGTATCTATTATGTCCCGAAGAGAATAAATGGGAACAAAGAGCTTGACCCTATAACTGTTGTAGAGTATAAAATAATACGGCAGAGAGAATGTACTGCAAAATAGACAACGGGGAGACATATATTCATGGAAAGAAACCTTACAGAAGGCAGCGTATTTAAAAACATTATCTATTTTTCTCTTCCATATTTACTATCGTATTTTCTTCAGACCTTGTACGGAATGGCAGATCTGTTTATCATCGGACAGTTTGAAGGCGTAGCCGGTACAACAGCAGTTTCTATTGGAAGTCAGGTAATGCACATGCTTACAGTTATGATCGTAGGCCTGGCAATGGGCGCAACAGTCAATATTGGACAGGCGATCGGTGCAAGAGACAAGAAAAGGGCTGCAGCAGACACAGGAAATACGGTTACGTTATTTATGATGCTTTCAATCGTATTAACGATTGTTTTGTTCTTTTCTGTAAATGGCATTGTAAGGATCATGTCTACGCCACAAGAAGCTGCAGCAGGAACTGCGATGTATTTAAGAATCTGCTTCCTGGGTATTCCTTTTATTACAGCGTATAACATTATCAGTTCTATTTTCAGGGGAATGGGAGATTCCAAAAGTCCTATGTATTTTATCGCCATTGCCTGTGCAGTAAATATTGTGCTGGATTATATTTTTATGGGAGCCATGCATTTAGGACCTTCAGGCGCAGCTTTGGGAACTACTTTGTCCCAGACAGTCAGTGTAGTTGTGGCACTGGTGATGTTTATAAAGGGAAAAACAGGCATTACAGTAAAGAAAAGTGATTTTAAACCCAGAAAAGAGACGATGGGGAGACTTCTGAAAGTAGGATTTCCTATTTCCATGCAGGATGGTCTGATCCAGGTAGCATTTATCATTATCACGATTATCGCAAACAGAAGAGGGCTTACAGATGCGGCAGCTGTAGGAATCGTGGAAAAAGTGATCAGTTTTCTGTTCCTGGTTCCGTCGTCTATGCTTTCTGCTGTATCAGCACTTGGTGCTCAGAATGTAGGCGCAGGAAAGCCGCAGCGTGCTGCAGAGACTTTAAAATATGCGATCTGCATTGCAGGGGGATTTGGACTTATTATTGCCATTATCATACAGTTTATCGCAGGAAATGTAGTCAGCCTGTTTACCAGTGACCAGGCCGTGATCTATGCGGGAGCCCAGTATTTAAAAGGCTATATCTGGGATTGTATGTTTGCGGGGATCCACTTTAGTTTCAGCGGCTATTTCTGTGCCTGCGGACGGTCCGGATATTCCTTTATCCACAATATTGTCTCTATTGCCCTGGTGCGTGTTCCTGGCGTGTACCTGACGTCTAAGATATTTCCTGAAACATTATTTCCAATGGGACTGGCAACTGCAGGGGGATCTTTAGTGTCTGTTGTGATCTGTGCTGGATTATTTCTGCTGCTGCAAAGACAGAACCCACAGAAAAAAGCATATAGTGGCAGAGCATGAAAAATGGAAAAATGGTGTTGCCAAATCATTAAAAAAATGATACCCTTTTAAAAGCTCAACTGAAAATTTGCAGCATCTGGAAAAAAGGCGGTTCAATATAGGGAATACATGATAGAAACCGCCAGGGAAGTGGGGTGAAAATCCCCCGCAGCTGCCTCTACTGTAATTATGTGACTGTCCGGGACAATAAGTGCCAGATAGTTATATTGGGGACAAAGGACAAAAAAGTCACTGCGAAAGCGGGAAGGCGTCCGGAGGATGAACCATAAGCCAGGAGACCGGCCAGATGTCTGACAGAGGAATAGTCTGGGACAGGGACTATTACCTTTCAGTCTGTAAAAACATGTGCATATAGGAAAAATGTATTTAAATTATATGTAAATATGTAACTTTGCAGAAGATATGGCTCTGTTATGCAATTTATGATGGAGAGCATATTTGTTCCTGATATGAGACATACAGGACAGGCAGACTGAAAGGAGATATAAAAATGAGAAACAGCAGAAGATGGCTAGCAGCGATCTTAGCAGGCGCTATGATCGCAGTAACAGGATGCGCAGGAAACACTGCATCTAAACAGGAGACCACAGCAGCGCAAACAACCGCAGCAGAAACTACAGCAGAGGAAACAACTGCTGCAAAGACCACTGCAGAGGCAAAAGAGGGAGAAACAACCACATTCGTAGATGACCTGGGAAGAGAAGTAGAACTGGAGCTTCCAATCACCCGTGCCTGCGTTGCAAACCGTTATAATAACGAGCTAATCCGTGCCGTTGGCGCTGGTGATGCAGTAGTAGGTGTAGATCAGTACACCTCTCAGGATCCGGTATACTGGCCACAGTTTGGTGAAGATGAAACATTCGGAAAAGATGAGTATGATTACGAGAAGATTGTTGCATTAGATCCTCAGGTGCTGGTAGTTCCGAAGAATGGCAAAGTAGAAGAGTCTGTTGATAAATTAGAGTCCTTTGGCATTAAGGTAGTTGTTATTACAGGATGGGATAACTCTGATGTTCCAAAGCAGATCCGTCTTTGCGGCGAACTGTTTGGAAAGCAGGAGCAGGCAGAAGAACTGGTTGACTTTTATCAGAAACCAGTTGACTATATCAACCAGCAGTTAAAGCAGGTAACAGACCGCAAGAAAGTTTACTGGGAATATGGCAATGATTACAGCACCTGTATTCCAGGAACTTCTAACGATGGCTGGCACAACATGATCCTTATGGCTGGCGGTATTAATATTTTTGGTGATGCTTCCTTAGCTGGTAAGGACATTGATCCAGAGCAGATCTTAACAGAAGATCCAGACCTGATTGTAAAGATCTATGCTGGTAAAAATGTAATCGGAAACAGCGGTGTATTTACAGCACCACCACAGGAAGAATTTGCTGAGAAGGCGGAAGAAATGCTTGAGCGTCCAGGCTGGAAGGATTTAAAGGCTGTTAAGGAAGGAAACTTCTATATTAATACAGCATTTATGAGCGGTGGCCTTGGAAAGATGATCGGAGCTGCTTACATGGCAAAATGGCTGTATCCGGATCTGATGACTGACTTAGATCCAGATGCTATCTTTACCCAGTGGATGAAGTATCAGGGCTTTGAACCAAACGCACCTCATTATTATCACGTACCTGCACAGGGTTAATGCACATGAGGGCGGATAATAACCAGGAAAAGAGAGATTTAGCAGGCGATTATCTGCGAAGAGCCAGGAGAAAGAACATTCTTCTGGCTGTTCTTTTATTAGCGCTGCTGGTGATGGCTGTATGGGCTGCCTGCCTGGGGGTGGCAAAGCTGACACCAGACCGTATGATCGCAACATGGCTTCCTTCTTTTACGGGAATGTTTAAAGGAGTGATGCCCTTAGATGCAAAAGAGCAGAACGTACTTCTTATGCTGCGTTTTCCAAGAATCGCGGCAGCTGTGATCGCAGGAGCCGGACTGGGGATTGCAGGAGCTGGTATGCAGGCTATTACAGGAAACCCTATGGCCAGTCCTTTTACAACAGGTCTTTCCAGTGCAGCAGCGTTTGGAGCGGCACTTATGATCCTGTTTGGCGGCTTTCCATTGTGGATGCAAAAGGGAGCTACTGTAGCGGCTGCTTTTGCCATGTCTGTGATCTGTGCCATTGTTGTTTATACAGTGGCAAGCTACAAACAGCTCCGTCCGGAAGCACTGGTACTGACAGGCATTGCTTTAAATTATCTGTTTAATGCCTTAAACTCCACTATGCAGTTTGTGGCAAATGAGCAGCAGCTTCCTGCTATTGTACACTGGTCCTTTGGAAGCCTTACAGCTGTAACATGGTCTGATATTGCCATTATGTTTTTCTTCTTTGCAGTAGCTTTTCCTGTATTTATGAGTCAAGCGTGGGCATTTAACCTGTTGGATGATGGGGGAGATGAAACTGCAAGAGCTTTAGGGGTTAATGTTAAACGCACCAGACTGCTTTGCGGTGGTGCAGTAACTTTACTTACAGCATCGGTAGTCAGTTTTACCGGCATTATTGGTTTTGTTGGTCTGGTAGCACCTCACATGGCACGTATGCTCATTGGAGGTGATTATCGTCATCTCCTTCCTTATTCTGCAGTAACAGGGGCATTTTTAGTACTGGCGGCAGATACACTGGGAAGAAACGCCTTTTCACCTACTACAGTGCCTGTGGGTATCGTTGTTTCCTATGTAGGTGTTCCGTTATTTTTGTATCTTATCCTTCGTGAAAGGAGGAAGAGTTTGTGATGGAAGATAGAAGGGAAGCTGGATATGTGATCACAAATGGAAATCCCACTGGAACTGAAAGCAAAACTGAAAATAAAACTGAAAATAAAATGGGAAATGTCAATGGATCAGGAATTGTAATGGGAACACCGGCAGATCTGGAAGTTTCCGGTATAAAATTCCATTACGGTAAAAGAGAAATCTTAAAAGGAACCGGTTTCCAGGCCAGACGTGGGGAAGTATGTCTGCTCTTAGGCGCCAATGGAGCAGGAAAGACCACCTTATTAAAATGCATCAACGGTCTTTTAAAAGCTTCTGACGGAACTGTAAAATGGCTGGGAAAAGACACAGCGCCTCTTTCTCTCAGAGAAAAAGCAAGGATCTTCGGATATGTTCCCCAGAACACACAGGCTGGCTTAAGCCTTACAGTTATGGAAACGGTTATTTCCGGCCGTCTTCCGTTTTCAAGGGGAAAAACAGGAAAAGAGGATGTGGAAAAAAGTGCCCAGGTGCTAGAGCAGTTTGGTCTGTCTGACTATGCTTTCAGGCAGATGGGACAGCTAAGCGGCGGCGAACGCCAGAGAATCCTCATCGCCAGGGCACTGGCAGGAGATCCCCAGGTACTTCTTTTAGACGAACCTACCAGCAGCCTGGATCTTCGCTATCAGTACGAGGTCATGGAACTTCTGGTAAAAGTCAGCCGGGAAAAGAACCTGGCAGTAGTAGCGGTGATCCATGATTTAAACCTGGCTCTTGATTTTGCGGACCGGGTGGCATTATTACACGATGGCCACGTACTGGCAGAAGGAGCAACAAAAGAAGTGATCACACCGGACCGGATCGAAAAAGCCTATGGGATACGGGCTGCGATCCATAACTTAGAAGACCGGCGGATCATATTGCCGGAAAAATCGTCATAATAGTATAGAATATTGCGATATTTTATAATATTCAGAAAATTGTTGTTGAAAAAAATTCTAAGTTAGTGTAGTATTAAGAAAGCGGGTAATGGTCTCAGGATCATTCCTGTTTTGTGAACTGGGGGCACCACTTTTCACAAAATCAAAAGGCGCCGGAACATATTTTACGTGTATCCCGGCGATGAATCGAAGAATGTACAGAACGCTTGTGGATATAACATCCGCAGGCGTTTTTTTATGGGCAACAGTAGGAGAGTGTTTCTCATGGCGCTCAAAAACAGATTAAAAACGTCTGCACAGACAATAAAGAGGATATCATGTCAGAAAGGAGGCCCTATTTTGGTAACGGTCAACGGAGAAGAAAAAAATGCAGCTGGAAAAACAATATATGCATACCTTCTGGAAGAAGGATATGATACAAGCCGCGTGGTAGTGGAACAGAATTTAACGATCATTCCTCAGGATCAGCTTGAAAATACGATGATCAAAGAAGGCGACCAGCTTGAAATACTTTGTTTTGTAGGAGGAGGCTGAAAATGACAGACATACAGGAAAAAATGCAGGCCCTGATCAGGAGAGAAGAACTGGACCGGGCCTTTGACGCCAGGTTTCCTAGAGGAATGAAAGAGAAATTTTTAAATGCCCGTGTGGCAGTAGCCGGTCTTGGAGGCCTTGGGTCTAATATAGCGGTAATGCTTGCAAGGAGCGGGGTGGGACACCTGCTTTTAGTAGATTTTGATACAGTGGATGTGACCAATTTGAACCGGCAGATGTATATGATCCCACATCTGGGAAGACCAAAGGCAGAGGCATTGCCGGATATACTTTGCCAGATCAATCCTTATCTGGAATATACGTCCATTTGCATAAAAGTCACACCGGATAATGTAAAAGAATTATTCATGGCGTATCCTATTGTCTGTGAAGCATTTGACAAACCTGATCAGAAGGCCATGCTGGTAAGAGAGGTTTTAGGACAGTGCCCGGAAACCACCGTAGTATCCGGAAATGGAATGGCTGGTTTCGGTGATACAAACGATATACAGACCAGACAGATGATGAGACGCCTTTATGTGTGTGGAGACCAGAAAACCGATGTAGGAAACGGGATCGGTCTTATGGCTCCAAGAGTGGCAGCCTGTGCCGCACACCAGGCAAATAAGGTATTGCAGCTGATCTTGCAGTCATAAAAAAGAAGTCTGCACACAGAAGATAAGCAGAAAATAAACAGAAAAATCTGAAATCATATAAACAGAAAAATACATAAATATATGCATATGTAAAAAAGAGAGGAAAACAACATGGAAGATAAACTGGTTCTTGGGGGAAAAGAATTTAACAGCCGTTTTATTTTAGGCTCCGGTAAATACAACATTAATCTGATCAAGGCTGCAGTAGAACAGGGCGGTGCAGAAATCATTACCCTGGCTTTAAGACGGGCAAATACCCAGGAAAAGGAAAACATTTTAGATCATATCCCGGAAGGAGTCACACTGCTTCCCAATACTTCCGGTGCCAGAAATGCAGAAGAAGCTGTACGCATAGCCAGACTGAGCCGTGCCATGGGCTGCGGGGATTTTGTAAAAGTTGAGATCATGCGGGATACAAAATACCTGTTCCCGGATAATTATGAAACTGTAAAAGCGACAGAGATCCTTGCAAAAGAGGGATTTATTATTCTGCCATATATGAACCCGGACTTAAATGTGGCAAGAGATCTGCAAAGTGCAGGTGCAGCAGCAGTTATGCCCCTGGCAGCCCCTATCGGAAGTAACAAGGGACTGGCAACCAAAGCCATGATCCAGGTGCTGATCGATGAGATCGACCTGCCTATCATCGTAGACGCAGGTATCGGCAAACCTTCCCAGGCCTGTGAGGCAATGGAAATGGGTGCTGCGGCAGTTATGGCAAATACTGCTATTGCAACAGCCGGGGATGTGCCTGCCATGGCAAATGCTTTTAAGCTGGCTATTGAAGCAGGAAGAAAAGCTTACCTTACAGGAATGGGAAGAGTCCTGGCAAGAGGCGGCAGTGCATCTGACCCGCTTACAGGATTTTTACGTTAGGAGGCGGCAGATATGAACGAAGAAAACCAGGTTTATTTTGTGGACAGTGACAAGCTGCCGGAAGAAGCATTAAAACGGAAACACCGCTTGGAGCAGGATCCTACGTTCCGCACAAACCATATGGAATATATGGAAGGAATGGAAGTGATCCAGTCTGACATCAAGGATAAAGTGGAAGCGGCCATGAAAGCTTTTGATTATGATGCCTATACAGCATCAGATGTAGAGCGGGCGCTGTCCCATGAAACATGTTCCATTGAAGATTTTAAGGCACTTTTATCCCCGGCAGCAGCACCTTATCTGGAAGCCATGGCAAGAAAGGCAGAGGAGATCACGAAAAACCATTTTGGGAATACTGTATATATTTTTACTCCTATTTACATTGCCAATTACTGCCAGAATTACTGTATTTACTGCGGTTTTAACTGCTATAATAACATCCGCAGAAAGAAGCTGACCACTGAAGAGATCGAGCATGAGATGCAGGTGATCGCAAAGACCGGCATGGAAGAGATACTGATTCTTACAGGAGAAAGCCGGGCTTATTCTGATGTAAAATATATTGGAGAAGCAGTAAAGATCGCCAGAAAATATTTCCGCAATATCGGTATTGAGATTTATCCTGTGAATGTAGATGAATATAAATATCTCCATGAATGTGGTGTAGATTATGTGACTGTATTCCAGGAGACTTATAATACAGATAAGTATGAAACACTGCATCTTATGGGACATAAACGTGTGTGGCCATACCGTTTTGATGCCCAGGAGCGGGCTCTTATGGGCGGCATGAGAGGCGCAGGTTTTTCTGCACTGTTAGGTCTGGATGATTTCAGGAAGGATGCTTTGGCAACGGCTCTTCATGTGTATTATATTAACCGGAAATACCCTTATGCTGAGTTGTCCTTAAGCTGCCCAAGACTGCGTCCGATCGTTAATAATGACAAGATCAACCCAAGAGATGTAGGGGAAAAAGAACTTTGCCAGGTTCTATGCGCATACCGTATTTTCCTGCCATTTGCAGGCATCACTGTTTCCAGCCGGGAGAGCGCTGCTTTCAGAAATGGTATTACCAAGATTTGTGCAACAAAGGTATCTGCCGGTGTATCTACAGGCATTGGAGATCATGAGGAGAAATACGAGGGTAAGGAAGATGCAGACGTAGGAGATGAGCAGTTTGAGATCAACGACGGCCGCTCCTTTGCCAGCATGTATGAAGATATGGAAAAAGGCGGTCTGCAGCCGGTGTTAAATGATTATATTTATGTATAATTGTAAAGACTGTGACTGAAATTGTAATAGAAAAGTAATAAGGAGGTGTGCTATACTGAAATCAGGTTGAAATACATCTGGATGTAAAGGAGGAGTTCCATGAAGAAAACGGGAAAGCTTTTGGCAGCTCTTATTACGGCACTTAGTCTTGCAATGCCTGTAAATGTATGGGCGGATACAAAGATCAGCAGTATTTCACTGAAGATCGATTCTTCTATTGAGGCAGGTGACAGCAGCAATGATGTGGAAGTGACTACTTCCTCAAGATATTGCAGTGTGGACGATGTAGAGGTTACAAATGAGCCATCTGACGAGTGGAAGAATGGCGCAAGACCAAAGATCAAAGTTACATTATCTTCAAGCGGGGATGCTTATTTTGGTACAGGTATCAACAAGAGTGATATTTCAGTCAGCGGAAATGATGCCAATGTGACATCAGTCAGCCGATCTGGTAAATATGAGCTGACAGTCAACCTTACACTGGAAAAGCTGGAACGTGACTCCGATGATTATGAGCTGGATGTAACAGAACTGAACTGGGATGATTATGACGGCACCGCCAGCTGGGAAGAGCCGGAAGATGCAAAGCGCTATGAGGTACGTCTCTACAGGGATGGCAGCAGCATTTCTTCTGCCATCTCCACCACAGATACCAGTTATAACTTTGCCAGCTATTTTACAAGAAGCGGCGATTACACCTTTAAGGTGCGTGCTATTTACAATTCTTCCAATAAAGGTGACTGGGAAGAGTCTGATGAATTAAGCGTTTCTTCCAGCGAGGCAAGAGATATCCGTGACAATGGAAGATCCTCCGGAAATACACCATCCAATTCCGTAAACGATGATGGAGGCCCTGGAGATACAAACAGCAGCCAGGGCGCATGGCTTAAAAATGATGTGGGCTGGTGGTACTGCAACGCAGACCGCAGTTATCCGGTGAACCAGTGGCAGTACATCAACAATTACTGGTATTTCTTCAATGCATCCGGCTATATGGTAACCGGCTGGGTACAGTGGAACAATGTATGGTATTACTGCTGTGACAGCGGTGAGATGCTTACCAATACCCGCACACCAGATGGTTATTATGTAGATGGGAACGGGGCATGGATCCAGTAAAAAATTTATAATATGCTGTTTTTTGGCGGACAGCAGCTGTCCCTCTCTACCATATGGTGAGGCACCAGGATCTTGGTAGCAGGAAGATCAGGATCTTCAATATGGTTGATTATCTGGGCAGCAGCTTCTGATCCCAGCTGGAAGGAGTTGATATCTACCGAAGTAAGCTGGGGAGAGGTAAGCCTTGCAAATAAAGAGTTATTAAAAGAGATAATGGAAAGGTCTTTCGGTATGGAAAGCCCCATTTCAAGGCAGACACGTTCCAGGGTTACAGCCAGGATATCATCACTGACTACAACAGCAGTGGGACGGTCTGGTATAGAGAGAAGACAGCGTAAAGGTGCGCTGTCTTTTTCTGATACAGCCATTTCTACACAGTAATCAGCTCTTGGAAGGATGTTATGCTGCAAAAGGGCAGTCTGATAACCGCTTTTGCGGTCAGCAGAGAAGATCATGGATGTGTCAGTTCCAATGTAGCCGATCCGCCTGTGACCCATCTGGTATAGATATTCAGTGGCTTCCTGAGATGCCAGAAGGTTATCATTATCAATGTAGATAGTCTGGTTTGCATGGGCATAGGCTTTTCCCACCAGCACATAAAGAAAGCCTTCATTATAGAGAAAACCGGCAATGGGATCATCCTGACGGGAATACAGGACAATAAACCCATCTACCTGGCCGCTGCGTGCCATGGTCTTTAGCACCTGAAGAATCTCTTCTTCGCTTTCACCTGTGATCACTGTATTAATATACTGCCGCTTGTTGCACAGCTGGCTGACCCCGCGGATAGCTTCCAGATAAAATGGGTTTTCATATGCTTCTCTGGCAGAAACGGGCAGAATGATCCCGATGGTGCGGGAATTTTTGGAAGCCAGGTTGCTGGCCTGAAAATTGGGTTCATATCCTAATTGTGCCATGGCGCGGCGTACTTTTTCTTTTGTTTCTTCGCTTATAGATGGATTGTTTTTGCAGGTTCTGGATACAGTAGAAGAAGATACACCTGCAAGAGCTGCTACGTCTTTTATAGTAACTGCCATGATAAAACCTCCTGGGCTCAGTAAAAATCGTATGGTATCATTGTAAAAGAGAATGAAATCTGTGTCAATGATAATTGTGCAAACACAATGCAATAGTTGCATGAATAGTTACTGTACATGGTAGGCACTTTTGGAACCGAAAGTGCCGTACGATAACGTAGT
>UQJF01000012.1 GCA_900541315.1 uncultured Clostridium sp.
TGATACAGCTTAGAATTTTAGAATCTTTAGAAATTTATTTGAAATCCTGCTTATACTCAGAATAGCAGTTTTACAGGAAAATGTCCAGAGTTCAAGCGCAAAACTCTCCCCTCCCATACTCAATAATGTTCTCTCGGAATCTTTCTTGGCCTGATTTTATCCATTCCCTTATAAATACTCAAACATCTCTTTCGCATCTTCCTTACGGATCGCATCCTGCACGCTTGTGACCTTTACCTTTACAGCCTTGGTGCCAAATGCGATCTCGATCACATCGCCTGCCTTAACCTCTGCGCTGGCTCTTGCCACCTTGTCGTTAAGCATCACACGGCCGCTGTCGCAGGCTTCGTTTGCTACAGTCCTTCTTTTAATGATACGGGATACTTTCAGGTATTTATCTAATCTCATGTTTTTTATCATTCCTTTCGTTTCATTCAAGGCACAAACAAATTATGCAAAATGTTATGCTCCTTCACGCTTTGATCTATATCTGCAATAAAAAAAGTGCCAGCATAGGACTTTTACCTATATCTTAGCACTTTTAATTGCTTTTAGAAAAATCAATTACTTATTGATCTCGTCCTTTAAAGCCTTACCTGGTTTGAACTTAGGTGTCTTGGAAGCTGCGATGGTCATGGTCTCTCCGGTTCTTGGGTTTCTTCCTTCACGTGCTGGTCTCTCGCTGACTTCGAAGTTACCGAATCCAACTAACTGAACCTTTCCGCCCTTTGCCAGTTCTTCTGCTACTGCATCAGTAAAAGCCTTAACTGCCTTTTCTGCATCCTTTTTAGAAATTTCTGCCTTCTCAGCTACTGCTGCGATTAACTCTGTCTTGTTCATCAATGTTTTCCTCCTAAACCGGATCCGAAAAAACAGGCTCGGACCGTCTTTATTCTTGTCAGTGATACCCTATCATTTATATCTGCTTTACTATGATTTGTCAAGGTTTTTTGGCCTTTTCCTGCATTTTTATCCGGGCCCAGAGAGCCTCTCCTTCTTCGGCCGAATTTATCTTTTCACCACCGAATACCCATGGGTGTCTGCGCACCATTTTTTCGCAGATCCCACCTATCACATCATCTACAGAAAACAGCCCTTTTTCCTTTGCGATCTGGCTGTTTAACATCACCTGAAAGAGCACATCTCCCAGTTCTTCACACAGATTTTCCATGTCCTCATTGTCCACTGCCTGAACCGCTTCCTCTGCCTCTTCCCTCATATATTTTCGCAGGCTCTCAAAAGTCTGTTCCCGGTCCCATGGACAGCCGTCTTCTGCCCGCAGCTTTGCGGTAATTTCTACCAGATCTTTAAATGTATACATGATACAATATCCTTTCCCGTATTCCAACGCATCCGGCTATTTTACCATTTTCTGCCTTTCATCACCCGGTCTTCATCCTCTTAATAACCTTCAACCGGGTAAATTCTTCCCTTTCCTTCTCTTCCAGGGCATTGGAAATGGACCTGGACAGCTCTTCATAATGAGGAATCGTGATGTTCTTTAAAGCATTGGCGCGCTTCTGGGTCTTCTTAATAGAATTTGCCAGCCGGTACGCAGAATTTTCCACCATAGACAGCTTAATGGTCAGCTCCTTTACCCGCTCAAACCGTTCTCTGGCAATATCCAGGGCTTCAGAGGTATTGTTAAACCCATAAGCCAGCTCCATAGGCTTTTCCTGGTGCTGGACTAAGGGGATCTCTGTTCCCATGATACTTCTTGCCTTGATCTTCACTGTATCATCCACAGGAACAGACATTCCGATCTCCTGGACATAATTGATGCCCAGTTCAATATTGGCACTCTGCAGCGCTTCATAAGCAGCCTTAAACACAGTGTCGATCTCAGACTGTATCCCCTTTGCCTCATCGATCAGCCCCATAAGCTCACGGATCAGGATATTTCTCTTCTTATCCATTAATCCGTAGCCCATAGTTGCCAGTTTCAGGGAGTTTTTCGCAGCAATCAGATTACCTTTTGTGGGAAATGTATTTGGATCCATTCCTGCTCACCTCACTCCTCGTAGTACTGATCCAGAACCTTGGTATCAATACGGTCTAATTCCTCTCTTGGAAGCATACGCAAAAGTTTCCAGCCGATCTCCAGAGTCTCTATAATGGAGCGGTTCTCATGATGTGCCTGGCCAATAAAATGCTCTTCAAATGCTTTACCAAACTCCAGATACTTCTTGTCAATGGCAGACAGCTCATCTTCACCAATAACAGATGCCAGCGCCCTGGCGTCACCTACCTTGGCATAACAGGAAAACAGCTGGTTTGCCACATCCTGATGATCTTTTCTCGTATAGCCTTCACCGATACCATCCTTCATCAGTCGTGAAAGAGATGGAAGCACGCTGATCGGTGGATAAACAGACTGGCTGTTTAACTGTCTGTCCAGGACGATCTGTCCCTCTGTAATATAACCAGTCAGGTCCGGGATCGGATGTGTAATATCATCATTTGGCATAGTTAAGATCGGGATCTGGGTAACTGAACCATTTCTTCCTGCTACAATACCGGCTCTTTCATACAATGATGCCAGATCGCTGTACAGATAACCTGGGAAGCCCTTTCGTGAAGGGATCTCGCCCTTAGAGGAAGAAACCTCACGCAGCGCCTCTGCATAAGAGGTCATATCTGTTAAAATGACCAGGATGTGCATTCCCTTTTCATAAGCCAGATACTCTGCCAGTGTCAATGCGATCTTTGGCGTGATAAGCCTCTCTACTACCGGGTCATTTGCCAGATTGATAAACATGGCTACATGTTCGGAAACACCGCTTTCCTCAAAGGTACGGCGGAAGAAATCAGCCACATCATGCTTTACGCCCATAGCTCCAAAAACGATGGCAAACTTTTCGTCAGAATTATCACCTAATGATGCCTGCTGCACGATCTGGGCCGCCAGCTGGTCATGAGGAAGGCCATTTCCTGAGAAAATAGGAAGCTTCTGGCCACGGATCAGTGTAGTCAGTCCGTCGATGGCGGAAATTCCTGTACGGATATAGTTTCTCGGATACTCACGGGATACCGGGTTTAATGGCTGTCCGTTAATATCCATACGGATATCAGAAATAATGTCCCCCAGTCCGTCAATGGGCTGTCCGATACCATTAAAGGTACGTCCTAACATTTCCTCAGAAACTGCGATCTCCATTGGATGTCCCGTCAGCCTTGTATGGGTATTTCTAAGAGCCATGCCGTCTGTTCCCTCAAACACCTGGATAATGGCTTTATCCCCGTAGATCTCAATAATACGTCCGATCTTCTTTGTAGTGCCGCCAACGGTCATTTCCACGATCTCATCATAAGCTGCGCCCTGAACGCCCTCTAACACTACCAGAGGACCATTGATCTCACTTAAACCTAAATATTCAACTGCCATTTTAAGTCCTCCTTATGCGTTACGCTCCAGCACATTCTCATAGAACGCATCAATCTGTTTCTTGTAATCATCAAACATGTCCAAACGGTCATTTGGCACATCATATTTAATAGAAATGATCTTATCAAAGATCTTATCTTCTTTTAACACGGACATAGGCATTCCCATAGCGATCAGCGCTTTTGACTTCTTATACAGATATAAAATAATTTCCATCATCTTAAACTGCTTGGTAAGAGGCACTGATGTATCGTCCTTGTGGAATGCATTCTGCTGCAGGAAACCTACACGGATGACCTTTGCGATCTCTAAGACCAGTTTCTGGTCATCCGGGAGAACATCTGCACCGATCAGCTTTACGATCTCCATCAAACTGCTTTCCTGGGTCAATAACGCCATCAGGCGGTTTCTGTCACTTACAAAGTTCTTATCTACGTTATCAATATACCAGGATGACAGATCATTTACATACTCTGAATAACTGGTCAGCCAATGGATAGCCGGGAAATGCCTTGCATAAGAAAGGTTCTTATCCAGTCCCCAGAAGCAGCGTACAAAACGTTTGGTATTCTGGGTAACAGGCTCAGAGAAATCACCGCCCTGAGGGGAAACTGCACCGATAATGGTAACAGAACCTTCTGTACCGTTTAAATTGCGCATCATGCCTGCTCTCTCGTAGAAAGAAGACAGACGGGATGCCAGATAAGCCGGGAAGCCTTCCTCTGCCGGCATCTCTTCCAGACGGCCGGAAAGCTCACGCAAAGCCTCTGCCCAACGGGAGGTAGAGTCTGCCATGATCGCTACATGATATCCCATATCCCTGTAATACTCTGCCAGTGTTACACCGGCATACAGACTTGCTTCACGGGCTGCAACAGGCATATTGGAAGTATTTGCGATCAATGTAGTTCTGTCCATCAGGAGATTTCCGCTCTTTGGATCGATCAGCTCTGAAAATTCTTCCAGAACCTGGGTCATTTCATTTCCACGCTCACCACAGCCGATATAGATAATAACATCCGCATCAGACCATTTTGCGATCTGATGCTGGGTCATGGTCTTTCCTGTACCGAAGCCCCCTGGGATCGCCGCTGTACCTCCCTTTGCCAGTGGGAACATAGTATCCAGGATACGCTGTCCAGTGATCAGCGGCCTGGTTGCCGGATAACGCTTTGCAGAGGGTCTTGGCACACGGATAGGCCACTTCTGGGTCATGGTCAGCTTCTTTTCTGTTCCATCCAATAACTGCAAAGTAAGAAGAGGCTCATTAATGGTATATTCCCCATCTTCCACTACGTCTAATACATAGCCCTCTGTATCCGGCGGCACCATTACCTTATGGATAATAGCCCTTGTCTCAGGAACCTCTGCGATAATGGTTCCCGGAAGCACCCGGTCGCCTTTCTTTACTGTCATATGTGTTTTCCATTTTTTGGAAGTATCCAGAGAATCTACACTGATGCCACGGCTGATATAGTAGCCGCTGCGCTCTGCGATCTTGCTTAAAGGACGCTCAATACCGTCAAAAATGTTATTTAAAATACCAGGAGCCAGCGTAACAGAAACCGGTGCTCCTGTTCCTGTTACCACCTCACCAGGCTTTAAACCACTGGTCTCCTCATACACCTGGATCGTTGTTTTTTCTGAGGTAAGCCCAATGACTTCGCCTACCAGATTTTCCTTACCAACGTACACCATTTCGTTCATCTGAAATCCGGGATCACCGGCCAGAGAAACTACAGGTCCGTTGATACCGTAGATCACACCTGTCTTAGCCATTTACTGCTTACCTCCCAAGTCAAACTTAAATTCATGGCGCGCTTCTTCCAGTTTTGTCTTAAAGGAACTGTCGATCAGGATATGTTTGGACGGGATCACCGCACGGATGCCTCCGTCAAAGGAATATTCGCTGATCTTTACAGTTACATTGTGGTGCATGGCCAGTCTGCGGGCCTTGTCCTCATCAGAGGGATCCATGTATACGACCATAGCCTCATCACCTGCAACTGCTTTAGCTGCTCCGATCTGTTTTTCCAACAGGTCCAGATAGTCTCTTGTCTCCATGAAATTAGCCAGTTTATCTCTTATCTCCACAAACAGCTTATCCTTTAATTCCTCCTGTCTGTGGCTTACTTCTCTTCTTAAGTCCAGCTGTCCAATGGAAAGCTTTTTGTTACGCTCACGCCCTAACTTTTCCGTCTCAGCCTCTTCCTGCATTTTCGCCCGCTTCCTGGCATCTTCTGTATGCTCCTCATAGGCCTTATCAAGAGTTTTTGCGTAATCGTCCAGTATTTTTGCACTTTTTTCCCTTGCATCTGTCATACAGATCTCCTGAAAATGCTTCAGCTTTTCCTCTGTTGTCAAGCTCTTCACCTGCTTTCTATAGTTTCAATCCAATGGCCTCGTTTACATAAGAGGTGATAAAGTCCGGCTTGCGGCCGGTTCCATGGCGGTCCGGGATCTCTACGATCAGCGGCAGCTTCCGCTCCAGCTTTACATTGTCGATGATCTCCGGAAATTCCCTGCCAAACTTTTCAGTTAACAGGATAATGCCAATAGATTTATCGGCCAGAACCTTATCCAGCTCACGTTTCAGTTCGTCCCTCTCATGTACCACAGCCCCGTCAACACCTGCCAGGCGCATGCCGGTCCAGGTGTCGATGTTATCGCTGATGAGATACATTTTCATATTAAAGCTTACCTAAGATCATAAAGGAAATGATCAGACCATACAGGCACACACCTTCGGCAAGACCTACGAAGATAAGGGATTTACCAAGAATAGAGCTGTCTTCACTGATAGCGCCCAGTGCTGCACTTGCTGCTGCAGATACTGCAATACCACCGCCTAAACAGGAAAGACCGGTTGCAAGAGCCGCTGACAGATAGCCCATTCCAGCTGCGCTGTTAGAAACGGCTGCTGCTGTTTCCTCTGCTGCAAATGCATTTCCTGAGAACATGAAAGCTGCTGCTGCGATCATGGTCCCGAAGAATAAAAATACGTTTACACCAAGCGCTGTTTTATAACGTCCCTTTGTCTTTTCTCCTGCTGCAAATGCTCCAAAAGGTACACCGATGCTTAATACTAATGCTGCGCTTAATGTCATTTTAACTAATAAACTCATGATTGATTTCTCCTTTTTCTCTTGAGATTAAGATATCTGGATCTCCCATGTCTGCCTGACCTGCCAGGCGGCACATGTTCCAGGTTCATTTATTTATCTAATGCTTTCCATAAGGTTCAAATGCCCGTCCACTTCCTCTGTAGAACCGGCTGAACAGCTCATAATATTCCAGACGAAGGACCTGGATACCTACGATCAGGCCTTCCATACCGCATACAAACAGGTTTCCACCAATAACTACCGCCCAGTTAGGGCTTCCAGCCTCTGCGCCTGCAAGCATTAAAACCACCTGCATCATAGCTGCATGGCTCACTGCAAAAGCACCTACACGGACGAAGGAAAGTGTATTGGAAAAATAGCTTAAAAGCACTTCAAACAATTCAAATACGCCCTGGGTAATGAACATTCCCACGCCGCCTTCCATTTTCTGTGCCTTCTTCTCTATTATCGCTGACAATGGTTCCTTAAAGAACATAAGCAGCAACGGAATAATAAACAGCACAGTCAGTACAATGGTTGCCGGAAGAGCATTACCACTCATATACAGGACAATAACTGCTGCCAGTGCAAAGTAAAATACAAGTCCGGCAGCACCGTTGGTGTCAAACCATGTTTTCTCTGTATTATGCTCCTTTACGCTGTTGATGATATTTAAGATCATACACAGCAGGATAATGCCCATACCAATGGCAATGGCAACTACAAACACTGTATTCAATTTTCCAATAAATGGAAGATCGGTCATAGCTTCCTGTGGTCTTAACCACATTGCGTCAATAATATCTTCAAATCCGAACACGCTGCCGAACAGCACTCCGAATATGGTAGAAAAGAATCCGCAACAGGAAATAATGCCCGCCAGACGCATTTTTTTGAATTTATACAGTAAGAACCCGCCAATAAGAAGACAGAGTCCCTGTCCCGCATCACCAAACATAAAGCCAAACAGAATGGAATAAGTAATACCGATCAGGATCGTAGGATCGATCTCATTATAAGAAGGCAGACCATACATCTCCACATACATCTCAAATGGCTTAAACAGCCCCGGATTTTTCATTTTTGTAGGCGGAGTGCTCATGATGTTGTTGTGGTCATCTTCTATAATACAGAACGTGTCTGCATCCGATTCTATCTCTTTTTGAAACTTCTTTGCATCTGTTTCACTCATCCAGCCGCAAAGGATGTAGAATGTATGATAGCCATGCTTGGTGCAGGCTGCCATCTTTCGCACATCAAAGTTTACAGAAAAACGTTCCAGTCTGGTGCAGGCTGCTGCCAGCTCCTGTTTATTTTCATCCAGTGTCTGAAGGATCTTTCCTTCAAGCTCCTGTTTTTCTGCTTCCAGTGCCTTGATCTTATCATCTAACACATGCTCTGCTTCCATAGGAGTGCCTTCGTACTCATCTGGCAGGAAACAGCGTTCAAAATGCATAGACGCATAAATAGCATCGATCTTATCTGCCAGCTTCTCCGGCACAAAATAAACGATCCATACATATTCCGCATCTTCCAGACACTTAAACATGACCGTATCAATGGTCTCATACACATAGCTGTTAAACTTGTCAAAGTATTCCCTGGAAATACGGCCAAAACGGAACTTGATAAACTGGAATCCCAGGATCTCCTTTACACTGTAATTTAATTCTGTAAATGGTTCTACCTGGTCTTTTGATCGCTTTAATGTCTGGATCTGCGCCTGAAGCTCCTCTTTCTTATCATTCAGTTCTTTTAAGCGGCTGCTTATATCATCTACGGTTTTTGCTGCCTCTTCCTGGGACGGAAGTTCTTTCTCAGGAACTGACTGCAGCTGCCCGCCGATCTTTTCTGCCAGTTCCCTGGCAAGATTCAATTTCTCCTTATACGGATTGGTCTCAATATAAGGCCTTAAGTCTTTTACCGTCTTTAACTCTGACAGAGCATTTTCCAAATGAATCTCATATCTGGAAAGATAGGTATCCACCACCCGGTCAATGTCTGCCTTGGGGCCGGTAATGCTTAAGAACTTCATTTTCTCTATCACTTCACATAACCCCCTTAAATCCTTGCTGTCATCCCATAACGTATCTGTTCGATTGTAGTTATGATCTGTTCGATCTCTCTTTCTTTAAAATAAAGATAAGAGTTTAGTACTGCTGCTGAATAAGGCTCTTTCCTGCTTGTAAGCTCATAGATCTTATCTGTAAGCTCCTTTGCCCCGTTTCCAAGGCCATGTTCCATAAGCCCTTCTATATCCTGGCATTTGTACCAGCTGTTTTTGATCACGCCATAAACCTGTTCCATGTTTTCCGCCTGAGCCATGGTCTGGATTTCTTTTTTGGTAACATGATACTGGATCGGAATGATCAGCGCATAAATATCACCTTCTGACAGGTTATAATATTTTTTTGCCCGGCATATCCACTGAAAATTCAGCATATCCATTTTCGTGCCAAAGCACTGGGCCAGCATTTTTGCCTCTGCCTTTGAAAGATATTTATCCTTTATCTTCCAGATAGTCTTGAAATAAAGCATATCCATAGCCGTTTCACAGGCCGGAAGCGTTGCTTTCCCCTGTTCTAAAAGCTTTTCTAACGGCTCATAGTAAGCAGAACCTTTTAACCCGCGGATCACATCTTCTATGCTCCTGCACTGGGACAGCTGCACCAGATCCATATCCGAATGTTTATCAAAAAATTCCTTAAACCCCGAAAGATCCTGGGCACTTTCTCTGTTTCCCGCTGCATTTCTGAGACAGGTTTTTAATATATCGATCTCATAGTGCATGAAATAAAGGTCCAGAAAACGCCTCTGCCCTACATTTGCAAACCGGTACAGCTTTGCAAAATCATGGTATTTGCTTAAGTTTAACAGCTGCTCGATCTTTCCGCGGTGAAGCTCATCCTCAGAAGCTTTGGAAAATGCCTTTTCATAAGATGGATTACTCCTTAAGAACTGAACCGCCTCAGGCACAGATCCCAGGTCTGCCATTGCCTCAAATTGCTCCGGGCGGATCCTGAAACGCTCCATAGCCTTCACCTTGGTGGAAATGCCGCTGTAACTGATCAGGCTTCCCATGTCCTCACTCCTTTATCATGCTTTTAAAGAGAGCCTGTGCATACTCCTCATGCCGGGCTTCATAGGCCTCTTCCAGCCGCGCCATCACTGCTTTGGCATCCTCTTTCTGCTGTCTTAACTCCTGCTGTAATTCCTCTTCCATTTTTCCGCGTATCTGGGAAATGCGATCCTGGGTTTCTTTTTCCAGCCGGGCATCAAACGCCGCCGTTTTCTCTTCCATTTCACGGGCCATCTGCTTTTTACGCTCACCGGCACCATCCATAACAGAAACAGCGGCTTTTTCAATATCAGACAGCCGATTGATCACTGTATCCATATCACAGTCCTCCCTTTCTTTGTTCTTTTTTTAATGCAATTTTGCATTTTGCATTTTTTTATCATACTACTTTTTTTGAAAAATAACAGTGTGAAATTGTACAATAATTTAAAATTTAACGATTTTTTTAGTCGTTATGCACAAAAAACAGGGGAACAAGACCTTTTTATAGGTCTCATTCTCCTGTTTTGTACAAATTTCTCACTATTAGTTAGTTACACTTTCACTTTCAGCGGCTGCTTCTTCCTGTGGCTGTGCATCGGTTTCTGCTTCCTGCTTTGCAATGTACTGGCTGGAAATATAGGCTTCCTGACCATCATAGTTGATCACAGTCCAGTCATTATTATAGCGCTTTACATAAACAACTTCTGTTCCGCCTTCTAACTGTACCAGAATACGGCCATTGGCAGACGGCTCCGTACGCACATTTACTTTATTTCCAGTCACTACATAGGTATCTGCCGGTGGCTGGGTCTCTTCCGGTGTAGGCGCTTCAGGCTCTGTCTGGATCTGCTCTGTAGTCACTGTCTCCGGCTGGGTCGGATCTGCTTTTTTCTTTCCCGGCATCAAAGTACGGATCGCCACTATCAGGATCACGACCACAAGGAGCGGGATCAGGAATTTTAATACCATTTCCACAGGTGATGGTCTGTGTTTTCTTCTGCGGGTCCTTCCGCTTTGGGAAGAACCGCCATAGGAGCGCCTGGTACTTTGGGGATTTCTCCTTCGGCTGCCTGTATTTGTATTACTTCCTGCTCTGTTACGGCTTCCCCCTGTTCTGGAACGATCAGAAACTCCCTGCAGTTCTGCTCCTGAGCGGGTGCCGTTTCCTGCACCGGTACCTGTACGCGGTCTTGTCCCGTCTGTCCGGCCGTAAGATGTGCTTCCTGTCCCTGAACTGCCAGCTGCTGCACCTGTTCTGGTATTTCGCACCGGTCTTGTTTCGGTCACAGGCACATTAAAGGTTTTGGATACCTGAAAATCATGTGAAAACGCATACACCTGCTTGGTCAGAAGCTGGTATGCCTGGTTGGCATTATACGCTGTATTGTCATTTTCATGAACCGCTTTATTTCCCAAAATACGGATAGTATGATAATCATCCTTCGTGGTTTTATCGATCCAGTGTCCCTCATAAAGCTGATCTATGGTATCTGCCAGATCTCCATCTACAAGGCATGCCTTCTCAGCCAGGCAACGGACCATACACTCTAATATCTGTCTGGCTTTCACCATAACAAGATTATAGTCTTTGCTGACGATCAGGCGCTCTGCTTCCTTTACCCCCTGCTGGATCTGCTGCCAGCTGGTAGTGCGTTCAAAGTTTGACATCGCCCTTCCTCCTTTGTATGTAATAAAGCAGTATTTGCGTTTTTAGCTGCTCTTTTATCTGCTAACGTAAGTATATCAATTTTTCCTTTGCCTTGCAATCACTAAGCACTATATGATATAGTTACTAGCAGATATTTCACTTTCATATTTTCCGCAACTGCGGAAGATATCTGTTCACTATCCAAATCGCATACTATATTTAAGAAAGAGGACAACATCCATGCGTTTAAGACATATACGCGGGGCAGAAGAAACCATTGCAGAAAGCCCCTATGTGATCCAGGAACCAGAGCTTCATAAAGGCAGCTGGAACCAGGTTTTTGGCAACGATAACCCCATCCAGATTGAAGTAGGTATGGGAAAAGGCCGTTTTATCATGGAACTGGCCAAGCAGAATCCTGACATTAACTACATCGGCATTGAACGCTACTCCAGTGTACTTTTAAGAGGGCTTCAAAAACGTGCCCAGTTAGAATTAAACAATATCTATTTCATGTGCATTGATGCCAAAAATATGGCAGACTACTTTGCACCAGGAGAAGTAAACAAGATCTACCTTAACTTCTCCGATCCATGGCCAAAAGACCGCCATGCAAAGCGCCGTCTGACTTCTCCTTATTTTATGGCTGTATACGGCCAGATCTTAGCCGGCCACGGCACCGTAGAATTTAAAACTGACAATAAAGGGCTCTTTGATTACTCTCTGGAGGCAATTCCAGAAGCAGGCTGGACTATTACAGCACACACCTTCGACCTGCACCATGATCCAGTTATGTCTGTCGGAAATGTAATGACAGAATATGAAGAAAAATTTTCTTCTATGGGAAATCCCATCTGCAAGCTGATCGCTATGAGAGAACCGAAAGAGACCACAGAAAATGTTACAGTTCATCCATGACATCTTCTTGTTTTTATAAATATGGAATTTTCCTTTTAACCCTCCTGATACCGGATTGCTGCGTGCTTTGCACTTCCGCAATTCTAAAAACATTCGTAATCCGCTCATTTTTCTTCAAAAAATGGCTTCTTACTCATGTTTTGGGCGGGTCCCAAGTTCACAAATCCTCCTGTAAGCAAGCTTGCATCGGATTTATGAACTTTTGACCCTGGTATCATCTTAATTTTTAATCAGAAACCATAGGCACATCTTCCCCAACTGCCTTACGTCCCATATTGTGGACCAGTCTGTAATAAGTTGGAAGAAGGATCAGTGTCAGGATCGTTGCTGCGATCAGACCACCTACATCTACCAGTGCAAGGCCCTGCATCATGGCACCGGATTTACCGTAAGCAACCGCGTTAGGAAGCATAGAGATCACGGTTGTTCCTGTTGTCATCAAAATAGGTCTCATACGGATAGCACCAGCTTCTACCAGCGCCTTATCCAGAGGCATTTCTGCAAGGAACTGATTTACCGTATCTACATACAAAATACCATTGTTTACTACCGTACCAACTAACATCAGGAAACCTAACATGGATACCATACTGATGGGGCTGTCTGCCAGGAACAGAAGTCCAAAGGATCCTATCAGTGAGAATGGAATGGTCGTCATGATCATCAGTGAGAACTTAGGTGACTCAAACTGGATAGCCATTACAACGAATACCAGGAAAACGCCGGTTATAAGAGCACCTCCTAAAGCACCGATCTCACTTCCCATGCTCTCATCCATGGCATTTGGCGCCATTTCTACCTCATTTGGCATATTCCAGTTACGCACAAATTCCTTCACATCTTTTTCAGCTGTTTTCTTATACTCAGACTGTGGCTCCATCGTAATAGATACCTGATACTGCTTATTCTTACGCTGGATCTGCTGCGGGCTGTCCTCGTAATGGATAGTTGCCAGATCTTCCAGAGGAAGTGTGGTTCCTGTTGCTGTGGTGATCATCATCCCCTGAAGCTTATCAATACTGTCATATTTATCTGCTGCAAACTCTACTCTTACATCTGTATCTTCACCGTTTACACGAACAGTGGTTGCTTTGATACCGCTTAAATTGCTGTAGATCAGAGAACCAATAGAAGCAGGCGTAAGACCTTCTGCCTGTGCTAAAACAGGATCTACATTTACCTTAATAACAGGTGCCGCATTTTCAATAGAGGAATGTACCTGCATTACATCTTCTCTCTGGCGAAGCTCTGCCACCAATTCATCAGAAGCCTGTTTTAAAGCATTGTAATCCGTACTCTGTAAGTCAACTTCGATCTGATTTGTACTGCTCATAGAGGAAGATGTGGTACTTCCCTGTTCCAGGGTTACAGAAATATCTTTATATTTTTCTGTTTCACGGGTCCACTTGTCAATAACCTGGTCTGTGGACATTTTACGGTCATCCTTTAAGTAAGCACTTAAAGTAACACTGCTTCCTCCCATGGTGCTTAAACCACTAGAACCGTAGGTCAGCAGATAATGATCGACTTCTTCGTCATTTGCCACCATATTTTCAATCTGGGACACTGTGTCATTAACAGCAGCAACAGAAAGACCCGGTTTTGTTTTAACAGTTACATCTACAATACCTTCATCTGTAGAAACCATCAGCTTTACATCCAGTCTGGAAGCTAAGAAGAAGGAAAATACAAGCAGTAAAATACTGGCACTGATAACTGTCTTTGTCTTCGGGATAATACCAGGCATGATATTACGGTAAATTTCCTGGCATTTACGTATAAAACCGGCAACAGGTGCATTTTCCTTTTCTACCGGATGCCACTGATAATAACACAGCGGTACGATGGTGACCGCAGAGAATAAGGACGCGATCAAACTGAATACGATCGTGAAACCTAACTGCTTAAACATCTGACCGGACAGACCGGAAAGCATTGCCAGCGGGATAAATACAACGCAGGTAGTGGCTGTACCACCTACAATGGAAGTGATCATAATACGGCTTCCTTCAATAGCCGCATCAAAAAAGTTTCTATGTTCTTTTGCACGGAAACAGCCATCCAATACGTTGATGGAGTTATCTACCATCATACCTACACCAAGTACCAGGGATGTCAGTGAGATTACGTTTAAGGAAAATCCCATAAGCGACATGGCGATCAAGGTCAGCATGATTGAAATAGGGATAGAAGTACCTACAATAACAGAGGCACGGATATCTCCGTAGAACAGCCACAGAATGATCATAGACAAAATGACCGCCATGATCATAGTCTGGAATACGTTAGTAATTGATTCGGTGATCATATCACTGGAATCATTGACCACGGTAAATGTAAGTCCCGGATAAGTCTTTTCCAGTACACTTACCTGCTTTAAAACATCTTTTGATACATCAATAGCAGTAGAGCTCTGCTGTTTTTTAATGGATACAGATACAATGTCCTGACCATTATAACGGCCAATAGAATCTGCATCTTCCAAAGCATTGGAAACAGTTGCCACATCAGAAAGATGGATCACATCTCCATTTGCCAGCGGGATCGCTACATTTTTCAGTGCTTCTGTATTGTCAAAATCATTTCCGACGCTGACAGACAAATTCTGCTTTCCTACGTTTACATCACCTGCAGGAATGGTAAAGTCTGCAGCACCTACAAACTGTGCAATACGTGACATGCTAAGGCCATACTGCGCTACTTTTTCAGGATCCAGCTTGATGCTGATATATTCTTTCTGGCCACCTGCCAGAGAAACTTCACCAACAGAACCTAATTTTTCCAGTTCCGGCTTGATATTGTTTTCTACATATGTATAAAGGTTTCCATCTATCTGTCCACCTACAGCCAGTGTGATAACAGGCTGGGAGTTCATATCCATTTCCATGATATTCGGCTCATTTGCATCATCTGGCAGATCACCCTTAATACCATCAATGGCTTTCTTTAAGTTGATATATGCAGTATCAATATTGGTGCCATAGTTATACTCAACTAAAACGATAGCTACATTGTCCTGGGAAAAAGAATAAACATTCTTTACATCATCCAGTGACGAAACCGCATCTTCTTCCTTGGTAGCGATCAGGTCCTTAATATCATCAGGGCTTGCGCCTGCGTAAACGGTGCTGACAACCAGCATAGGGAATTCCATTTCAGGAGTCAGCTCTACCTTTGTCCCCAAAAGGGACTGGATACCAAAATATGCAATGGTGAGCAAACACATGATAATGGTCACAGGCTTGCGTACCGCAAATTTTGTCAGATTTAACATCTTTTATTCACCTGCTTTCTGTGTTTCTTCTCCAGCATTTTCTGCAGTGCTCTCTTCCTGGTCTGCATTTTCATTCTGTTCATTGTCACTGTCTAAAAGAACTTCCTGTCCATCTACCAGTTCATTGCTCCAGGTTGTGATGACCTGGTCACCGGCAGTCAATCCGGACTTGACCTCCATAGTCTGTGCATCATAAATACCGGCTTCTATCATAACCTTTTTTGCTGCGCCATTGTCATAGCAGTATACAAATGCCTTTCCATTATCATAATTTACTGCGTCAACAGGAACGGTGAGTACACCCTTTACCTGATCCATGACCACTGTTAATTTAACTTTTGTTCCGCTTGTTAGACTTTCTGCATTATTTACAAATGCCTTTGCATCATACAGACCGGTCGCAGAGTTTACCATGCTTCCAACTTCCGTTACATTTCCATCGTATTCTGTGCCGTTCTTTTCAACCTGTATCGGGTCATTTACCTTTATATTGCGAAGGATCTTTTCTGTAATGCCAAATTTCACCTGAAGCTGGTCACCGCCGGAGATCACGCAGATTTTGGTATCTGTACCAATATGATCATGTGGCTCTACATTTCTGGATTCGATCACACCGCTGATAGGCGCTGTTACTGTAGTATATTTTACCTGCAGGTCATACTGGTTCTTTGCAGATTCATATGCCAGACGGGCGCTGGTAGCAGAAGACTGGGCCTGGTCAAACTGCTGCTGGGAAATATATCCGGATGCGTACAGAGGCTGGATACGTGCCAGCTCTCTTGCTGCATTGTCTGCTGCTACAGAAGCAGACTGCATCTGAAGCTGCAATGCGGTCAATGCGTCAGAATCGATCTTACAAAGCACCTGGCCTGCTTCTACCGGATCACCAGCCTGAAAATTGACTTCCAGAAGTTCTCCGCCGATTTTGGGCTGTACAACTGCCTTTGAGATCGGTTCAATGGTACCGGTCAGATCTGTATACAGAGTGATATCTCCTGTTTTTGGATTTTCAACAGCTACTGTTGGCCGTGTTTCGTATTCTTCTTCTTTTTTATTTCCGCCGGCAATACGGACTACGATCCCTGCCGCTACCAAAAGAACTACCGCTCCCGCGATAAGTCTTTTTACATTCTTTTTCATTTTCCTGTGCCTTCCTTTCTCTTTTTCAAACTTTCTCAAGCCTTCGGATCACCCTCTGATTCCTTTATCTAATATAATCAGCTGATGCCATGCTGCCTCCTTTAGCTCCGTCAAAGGAGCGTACTGCTCTACATAGCGCATGGAAAGCTGGATCATTGCCAGCAGTCCCATATCAACAGCATATGCCAGTTTTTCCGGTGTCAGTCCCGGATATTTACTTTGATCCATATAGCCAAAACAATCTTCTATGGTCTGACGCCATCTGGGGCTTTCTTTAAACTGAAGAGCTCCCAATTTGCTTTTCTTTGTGAAATCCTCTTCTTCCATGACCCGTTTATAAACTTTCCATACCTCTCTGGAAATATCATTTTCCAGGGCCTGGCTCATCCAGAACTTCATACTTTCATAATAACTTCCATCTGACTGCTTAAACGCATCTGCCAGTTTCTGTAATATCGCTTCCACCCAGGACTCTGCAATACAGTTTAGCAGATCTTCTTTATCATCAAAATACAGATAAAAGCTGGCTCTTGATATTCCCGCTTTTTGGATCAGACTGCTGATACGGATCTCGGAATAAGGGATATTCATAAATTCCCTGCACATAGCTGTGAGGATCGTCTTTTTCTTACTGTCTGTAAGATTTATGAACTTTTGTGTTGGCATCCTTCTTCATCTCCTGTTCTTTCCCAGGCTGCTGCTCCACACACGTATTTTTCATACGTAAAATGGGACAGGGGAAATTTTGCCTTCTCTCAGTCACAATTAATCATTATATTGATTTTTGTTTAAAGAGCAATAGACAAAACAAAACCGAATGCACAGTTTTTGTGCATCCGGTCATCAAATGTACTAAATTGTTATTTTTTTATCATTTTTATCAATTCCGGGAGCGATTCGCACTTCTCTCTAAGGCCCGTTCTAATCCGCCGCCAAAAAGATAATTGGCACGCATCAAAATATCTGACAATGACTTTTTGTCTGTCTTTTCTCTGCTTAACCACTCATACATGATCCCCTGGACTGCATGCTGGCACATAGCACAGATCATCTCTCTGTCTTCCGGCTCTGAATTAATACCTTCTCCCACGCTGTCAACCACATAACGGAAAAAACGGCTGGAACCGTCATCTAATATTTTCCTCACCTCTTCACTTTTTACAGAACGCAGAAGATTTTCAAAAATTGTTCTGTGATTCTCCAGATATTCTACTGCCTTTTCGCAGATATGATCCTGGTCTTTTTCTTTTTCCTGCTGCAGAAATTTGAATATCTCATTAAGGGAATAATCTATATATGCCTGAAAAACCTGGTAAATATCCTGATAATGATAGTAGAAAGTATTGCGGGAGATACCACATTTGTCTGTAATATCTTTTACCGTTATCTTATCTAATTGCTTAAAAGCCAGCAATTCTTCAAATACCCTCATGATCACGATTTTCGTAAATACCGCCATTTCACGCCGCTCCTTCTGTGCCCAAAGTGTAAACCTGATATACCAGAGTTTTATTATACATTAGCACCGCTGATATGGCAATAGACAGATTCTGGGGTTTTGTCACTCACTTGTAAAAATGCCCCGTCCGGCTGCCGGACGAGGCATATATTTTCTGCCAGATTTTCCTTAGTGCAGATTTGTATACCCCATAAGGTCACGGTCCACCTGGCTGGCTACTTCTCTTCCTTCCCTGATAGCCCAGACAACCAGCGACTGGCCTCTGTGCATATCTCCAGCTACAAAGACTTTGTCCACATTGGTCTTATAGCTTCCTGCCTCTGTAGCTACGTTGGTACGTGCATTGCGTTCTACCCCAAATGCATCAGCCACATAATCCTGACAGCCTAAAAAACCGGCTGCGATCAGTACCAGATCTGCAGGCACCTCTTTTTCACTGCCTTCTATCGGCACCATCATGGTACGGCCTGTTTCCGGATCCTTCTGTGATGTAAGGCTTACTAAGATCACCTTGCACAGCTTTCCTTCCCCATCCTTTACAAACTCTTTTACAGTCGTCTGGTAAACACGGGGATCAGAACCAAATACGCTGATGGCTTCTTCCTGGCCGTAGTCAGTCTTTAAAATACGCGGCCACTCCGGCCATGTATTGTTCTCTGCTCTCTTTACAGGAGGCTTTGGCATCATCTCTAACTGGGTCACAGAAGCGCAGCCCTGACGGATAGATGTTCCCACACAGTCATTTCCTGTATCGCCGCCACCAATAACGATCACATGTTTGTCTTTGGCAGAAATATAGTTTCCGTCCTCTAAACCAGAATCCAGAAGGCTCTTTGTATTTGCCTTTAAAAAGTCTACTGCAAAATAGATCCCAGCTGCATCTCTTCCAGGAACATCAATATTTCTCGGGTTAGAGGCGCCGCATGCAAGGATGATGCTGTCAAAATCCCGGAGAATCTTAGCTGCTTTGTAGTTTCTGCCTACATCTGCATTAGTAATAAAGGTTATTCCCTCTTCCTTCATTACATTTACTTTTCGGTCAATGACCCATTTTTCCAGTTTCATATTTGGAATACCATACATTAACAGGCCGCCTATACGGTCACTGCGCTCAAATACAGTTACGCTGTGTCCCCTTTTATTTAACTGGTCTGCTGCTGCCAGTCCTGAAGGTCCTGAACCGATCACTGCCACTTTCTTGCCAGTACGCACTGTAGGTGGTTTTACCTTTGCATAGCCTTCTTCATATGCCTTTTCAATAATAGCGTGCTCATTTTCCTTAATAGATACCGGATCGCCATTTAAACCGCAGGTACATGCAGCTTCACATGGTGCCGGGCATACTCTGGAGGTAAATTCCGGAAAACAGTTGGTCTTTTTTAAACGGTTAAATGCCTGCTGCCAGTTTCCTGTATATACAAGATCATTCCACTCCGGGATCAGGTTATTTAAAGGACAGCCGCTGACCATGCCGCACATCATCACGCCGGACTGGCAGAAGGGAACGCCGCAGTCCATGCAGCGTGCACCCTGTAATTTCTGTTCCTCTTCACTTAATGGAATGTGGAATTCATTCCAGTTTTTAATGCGCTCCTTTGGTGGAAGCGCCTTTCCAGTTTTGCGTTCATAATCTAAGAATCCTGTAATCTTTCCCATTTTTGACGCCTCCTTAACCTCTGATGTTTACATAAAATGCTTCAATCTGTGCCTGCTCACTGTTTAAGCCCTTTTCTTCCATCTGCACAATGGCATTCATCATGCGGCGGTAGTCGTGAGGTACGATTTTCTTAAACTTAGGCAGATACTCGCTGAAATGGTCTAAGATACGCTTTCCTTTTTCGGAGTTGGTGTATGCCACATGCTCCTGGATCAGGCCTTTCAGCTCTAATACATCATATTTATTGGAGACGTCTTCAAAGGAAACCAGTTCCTTGTTCAAACGCTTGTAAAAGCTTCTATCTTCATCTAATACATAGGCAATACCGCCGCTCATACCAGCTGCAAAATTCTTTCCTGTAGGTCCAAGGACTACTACGCAGCCGCCGGTCATATATTCACAGCCATGATCACCTGTTCCTTCTACTACTGCAGTAGCTCCGGAGTTGCGGACACAGAAACGTTCACCGGCAATCCCGTTGATAAATGCCTTGCCGCTGGTAGCACCATAAAGTGCAACGTTTCCTATTATAATGTTATCCTCTGCCTTAAACTGCACACCCTGGGGCGGATATACGATCAACTTGCCGCCGGATAAGCCTTTTCCGAAATAGTCATTGGAATCACCGGTCAGTTCCAGAGTCAGGCCCTTAGGGATAAATGCACCGAAGCTCTGGCCGCCGCTGCCGTTGCAGCTGATGGTAAAGGTGTCTTCCGGCAGACCATCCGGATACTTTCTGGTGATCTCAGAACCGAAAATAGTACCTAAAGTACGGTTTACATTACTTACATCCAGCTGAATGCTCTTTTTCTGGCCATTATTTAAAGCGCTCTTTAACTTCTTTAATAAAATGCTTTCGTCTACTGTCTCATCTAACTTAAAGTCATAGACCTCTTTTTCGTTATAACCAGCCAGCTTTACGCCCTCATATGGGTTATCCAGGATACGGCTTAAATCCACTTCTTTTGCACGGCTGTATGGGATATCATCTTTTCTCTTTAACAGTTCAGTACGGCCTACCAGTTCATCTACAGTACGCACACCCAGTTTTGCCATATATTCACGGAGTTCTTCTGCAATGAATTTCATAAAGTTTACAACATACTCCGGTTTACCCTTGAAACGCTTGCGAAGTTCCGGATTCTGGGTTGCAATACCCATTGGGCATGTATCCAGATTACATACACGCATCATAACGCAGCCCATGGTTACAAGAGGAGCCGTTGCAAATCCAAATTCCTCCGCACCTAACATACAGGCAATAGCAACATCACGGCCGGTCATCAGCTTACCATCTGTCTCCAGGACCACTCTGTCACGAAGTCCATTCATGATCAGGGACTGATGTGCCTCTGCAACACCAAGCTCCCATGGAAGACCTGCATTGTAGATAGAGTTTCTTGGAGCTGCACCAGTACCACCGTCATAGGCAGAGATCAGGATAACCTGTGCACCTGCTTTTGCAACACCTGCTGCAACCGTGCCAACACCAGCTTCAGAAACCAGCTTTACAGAAATCCTTGCTCTTGTATTAGAGTTCTTTAAGTCATAGATCAGCTGTGCCAGATCCTCGATGGAATAAATATCGTGATGAGGCGGCGGGGAGATCAGGCTTACACCAGTAGTTGAATGTCTTGTCTTTGCAACCCACGGGTATACCTTCTTTCCAGGAAGCTGTCCTCCTTCACCAGGTTTTGCGCCCTGAGCCATCTTGATCTGGATCTCCTGGGCACTTACCAGATAACGGCTGGTAACACCGAAACGGCCGGAAGCTACCTGCTTGATCGCAGAACAGCGGTTGTGGTCAGAAGGTCCCGGTACCAGACGATCCAGGCTTTCACCACCTTCACCTGTATTTGACTTGCCATGGATCCGGTTCATGGCGATTGCCAGTGTCTCATGTGCTTCCTGGGAAATAGAACCATAAGACATAGCACCAGTCTTAAAACGGCGTACAATAGAATCTACGCTTTCTACCTGATCGATAGGAATACCGCCATCTTCCGGATAATTAAAGTCCATAAGGTTTCTCAGATGGTAGGTCTTGCCCTGATCGTCCAACGTAGCAGTATACTGCTTGAAAATGCTGTAATCGCCTCTTCTGGTTGCTTCCTGAAGGAGATGGATAGTTAGAGGATTGTATAAATGCTCTTCCTGTCCTGAACGTGACTTATGGCTTCCTACACTGTCCAAAGTCAGGTCTACATCCAGTCCTAACGGGTCAAAAGCTGCAGAATGAAGCACATCCACATCATTTTCAATATCCTTTAATGTAACACCGCCAACACGGCTTACAGTATCCGTAAAATACTTATCTACTACTTCCTTTGAAATACCAATTGCTTCAAAGATCTGGGATCCCTGATAAGACTGGATGGTGGAAATACCCATCTTGGATGCGATCTTTACAATGCCGTGAAGCACTGCCAGATCGTAGTCTTTTACTGCTGCATAATAATCTTTGTTTAACATACCAGTCTCAATGAGATAATGGATGGACTCATGAGCCAGATACGGGTTGATAGCACAGGCGCCGTAACCTAACAAAGTTGCAAAATGATGAACCTCTCTTGGCTCGCCGCTCTCTAAGATCAACGCTACACTTGTACGCTTCTTGGTGCGTACCAGATACTGCTGAAGGGCAGAAACAGCCAGTAAGGATGGGATCGGCACATGGTTTTCATCAATATCACGGTCAGAAAGGATGATGATATTGGCACCGTCCTTATGTGCACGGTCTACCTCTAAGAACAGGCGGTCAATGGCCTTTTCAAGGGAAGTGTTCTTATAATAGGTAATAGGGATCACTTCTACCTTAAAACCAGGTTTTTTCATATTTTTGATCTTCAGCAGGTCAGTTTCTGTAAGGATCGGATTTTCCACACGCAGGATCTTGCAGTTTTCCGGTGTTTCTTCCAGGATATTGCCCTCTTCACCTACATATACAGTAGTGGAAGTAACGATCTCTTCACGGATAGAGTCAATAGGCGGGTTCGTAACCTGTGCAAACAGCTGCTTAAAATAGTTAAATAATGGCTGATGCTTCTTAGAAAGCACTGCTAAAGGAGAATCAACACCCATGGCTGATACTGCTTCTGCTCCATTTAATGCCATTGGAAGGATCATGGTGCGGTACTGTTCGTAAGTATAACCATAGGTCTTCTGTAAACGGAGGCGCTGTTCTTTGGCAAGTACAGGAGCAGCCTGGTTTGGCACTTTCAGGTCTTCTAACTCTACCAGATTGGAATCCAGCCATTCACCATATGGATTCTTTTCTGCATATCGCAGCTTCAGCTCTTCATCGCTGATCATCTTGCCTTCTACTGTATCTACCAGCAGCATTTTTCCCGGACGGAGACGGTCTTTTTTCACGATCTTCGTCTGGTCGATATCAATAGCACCAACCTCAGAAGAAAGGATCATATAGCCATCATCTGTAATATAATAACGGGAAGGACGCAAACCATTCCGGTCAAGGACTGCGCCAACCATATCGCCATCTGTAAACAGGATAGATGCAGGTCCGTCCCATGGCTCCATCATCGTTGCATAATAACGGTAGAAGTCCTTGATCTCTGAATCCATGTATTTATCATGTTCCCATGGAGCAGGGATCGTTACCATAACAGCAAGAGGCAGATCCATACCACTCATGACCATAAATTCCAGAGCATTGTCCAGCATGGCGGAGTCAGAGCCTTCCTGATTAATAATAGGAAGGACTTTATGCATATCGTACTTGAAATACTCTGATTCCATGTTCTCTTCACGGGCTACCATTTTATCTACATTGCCGCGGATCGTATTGATCTCTCCGTTGTGAACGATAAAACGATAAGGATGAGCTCTCATCCAACTTGGATTGGTATTGGTACTGAAACGGGAATGTACAATGGCGATCGCTGATTCATAATCCTTGTCCTGAAGGTCTGCAAAGAACAGCCGCAGCTCACCTACAAGGAACATTCCTTTATATACGATAGTTCTGCTGCTTAATGATACTACATAGGTATCTTCATTACTCTGTTCAAATACACGGCGGACTACATACAGCTTTCTGTCAAAATCCAGACCTTTCTTTACATTGTCCGGTTTTGCCACAAAGCCCTGGGCGATATAAGGCATAACGTCTACTGCCTTTTTGCCTAATACTTCCGGCGCAGTTGGAACCTTTCTCCAGCCAAGGAAGGTAAGACCCTCTTTCTTGACGATGATCTCAAACATCTTCATGGCCTGTTTTCTGGCAAGTTCATCCTGTGGAAAAAAGAACATACCAATACCGTACTCTCTCTCATCTCCCAAGGTAATACCAGCCTGGGAAGCTGCTTTCTTGAAGAAACGGTGGGAGATCTGGAGCATGATCCCCACACCATCACCGGTCTTTCCTTCTGCATCCTTACCTGCTCTGTGCTCTAAGTTTTCTACAATGTGGAGTGCCTGGTCAACTGTTTTATGTGTTTTGATACCTTTGATGTTGGCAACTGCGCCAATACCGCAGTTGTCATGCTCAAAACGAGGGTCATACAGTCCCGGCAGTTTCTGTTTGGGGTCCATAGTGTTCTTCCTTTCTTTACGTGCCTTGGAAAATAAGATTTCCTTTTAGCTTTAGTCACAGGAAAGGACTATATGGGGGGATCCTTTCACAGTTGGGGTATGACTTACAAGCATCGCACTTTTTTATTGAGCAGATAATACTACGATTTTTTTCATTTGTAAATAATTGATTTTTGGATTATTGTCTGATAATTAGTTTTTTATATGTTTTGTGTTTATTTATCTGAATATTATAGAATTTATTTCTTTTATTTTTTGTATTATTTGTGCAATTCAAACCGTTTCGCGCACTTTATTTTCTTAATTTTTCACTTTCATATCTTAAGTATAGCGGAGGGGCACCATTTTAACATAAAAAAGCCACCCCCAACACCAGGAGTGGCTCCTTCATATTATTTCTTAGTTATTTTAATTACTACTTCAAAAAGCAGGGATTACATCTCACCTAAGCCGCTCTCGATTGCCTGGCTGACAGTCTTCATAGCCTCTTCTTCATCCTCACCATCGCAAATCAGAGTGATCTCTGTTCCGCACTTGATACCAGCTGCCATTACGTTTAATACGCTTTTTGCAACGATCTTCTTCTCACCTGATACGATAGTGATGTCACTTTTAAACTTCATAGCTGTCTGGGATAAAACACCTGCTGGTCTTAAATGTAAACCGGATGGATTAACTACTGTTAAATTCTTGCTGATCATAATTATACTCTCCTTATCGCATTTTTATACGCCAGATCCAGGCTTTTCGCCGGATCTTATGATTAAATTTTATTACATCTGAGTGGTGATGTCAAGTTAATACTATCCCGCAGTTTTGCTTCCCTTTTTGAAAATACACAGCCGCAATAATCCTGCCTGTACAGATGATGTTCTGCAGACAGTTCCACAGACCGCTTATATCCATTCTTTTTCTTGAAATCCGACATAAGATAAGCTATACCGTATTCTTTTGCCAGACGTATACCGATCTCGTTTAACTTCTGGGCATTCTTTAAAGGACTGATAGAAAGTGTAGTGGTAAAATAATCGAAATTGCCCATTTTTGCTGCTTCTGCAGCTTCACGCAGGCGCATTTCATAGCATAAAAAGCAGCGTTCTCCCCCTTCTTTATCATTTTCATGTCCTTTTGCCATTTCATAAAAATCTTCCGGAACATAGTTTCCTTCTAAGAAGCTTACCGGATAAGTAAAATCCATTTCCCCGATCAGGCGTTTCTGTTCCCTTACTCTGGCTTCATACTCCTCTTTTGGAGAAATATTGGGGTTATAGTACAATACTGTGATCTTAAAATATTCAGAAAGATATTCCAGCACATAGCTGCTGCATGGTGCACAGCAGCTATGCAGCAGAAGGCTTGGCACTTTTCCTTCTTTTCCAAGCTGTTCTATCGTCTTATCCAGTATCCTCTGATAATTTTCTTTCTGCTGCTGTACTGCCATTTTTGCCCTCCTGTATCCTGCGTGATTAGTACAGTTATTTACGAAACGATGTACTAGAAAAAGGACCGCTCCTTAAAGCCGCCCTTTTACTATTCTTTTTATTTAACGCCCTGCTGCCTGCTATGGTATCAGGATCTTCAGCAATAGCCATCTCTATAAGAAATCACGGATCCTCTTGCTTCTTACCGGATTGCGAAGTTTGCGCAGTGCTTTGGCTTCGATCTGACGGATACGCTCTCTTGTTACGTTAAATTCTTTTCCAACCTCTTCCAGTGTTCTTGGATGTCCGTCTTCCAGACCAAAACGAAGTACGATTACCTGACGTTCTCTCTCTTTCAGATCTCCTAAAAGTGCATCAATGTGTTCCCTTAACATAACAGACTCTACATTTCCCTCAGGAGTCACTACATTGCTGTCAGCAACAAAATCACCAAGGTTGGAATCATCTTCCTCACCGATAGGTGTCTCCAGGGAAGCTGGCTCTCTGGCGATCTGCATGATCTCCATAACCTTATCCTCTGTCATATCAAGTGCCTCTGCCAGTTCTGCAACAGATGGCTCATAGCCCAGTTCCAGTGTCAGCTTACGCTGCATCTTTGACATCTTATTAATGGTCTCTACCATATGCACTGGTACACGGATCGTTCTTGCCTGATCAGCTAACGCTCTGGTCACTGACTGACGGATCCACCATGTTGCATATGTACTTAACTTATAGCCTTTTGTATAATCAAACTTTTCAACGCCCTTGATCAGTCCCAGGTTTCCTTCCTGGACCAGATCCAGAAAGCTCATTCCACGGCCTGTATAACGCTTTGCAATGCTGACAACCAGACGCAGGTTTGCCTCGATCAGTCTTTCTTTGGCAGCTTCATCCCCATCTGCCTTGCGCTGTGCAAGCTCCAGTTCTTCGTCTGCTGTAAGAAGAGGTACTGTACCGATCTCTTTTAAATACATACGTACCGGATCTTCTGTTCCGATACCCTCTAAAAGATCTACGGCATCCAGATCGATATCCTCATCTTCCGCATCCTTCATAAAGCTGTCATCATCCAAGTCAAGATCAAGATCAATATCATCCAGGGCAGGATCTGCATTCAACATCGCTTCGTCCAGTACGGGAACCACGTCAATATTACGGTTCTCCAGATAACTGTAAATCTGATCCATCTGCTCTGGTGTCAGGTTATCTCCTACAAAGAAATCGTTGATTTCACCTGCATCCACAGTGTTATGCTTGGATTTTGCATGGGCAACCAGCTTTTCCAGCTTTTTTAAAAAATCGTCCTTTTCCAATGATAAACGTCCTTTCGCTTAAAGGTAAACGTGGATACTCCCACAACTTATCATTATATACCAGTTTTTATTTTTTTTCAACATTAATCGACAAGTTTTTCAACTATTAGCCATGCTTCTTGTTTTCATGAATATGGAAACAAGAAGATGTATGCTGGCTGAACTGCAACACGGTTTAATTACATTTTAGACGAAAGAATAATAGGGATCCTTTCTTTCAGGTTTTCGATCTCTACCTCTGTCCTGGCACCGCCGTATTCTCCATCTAAGACCCAGTCCACACTGTTTTCCGAGAAGAACCGGATAGAAGAAGCCTTGAATTTATATACATAGTCATTTGGGGCTTCCACAAGGAACATATATGAAATAATGTTGCTTAAGTCTGCCGGTGTCTTTGGCATACGGATCAGGAGCACTTCAAATACGCCGTCATTTAACGATACCGACTGATTCACCAGCCCTTTAAATCCGCCTACGCTTCTTGTATTAGTCACCATTCCAAATACAAAATCCTCTTCCAGCACATTATTATCCCATTCTACCCGCATATGATAAGGCTTAATGGATGCCAGGCTTTTTACGCTTTCTAACATATATGCCTGATGTCCCAAAAGATTCTTCTTATCCTGAGGGGTCTGGTAAGATATTTCTGTAAATGCCCCAAAAGCTGCAATATAAATAAAACTCCGGTCCACACAGAACTGTCCCGCATCCACAAGGACTGGCACGCCAGTCACAATGGACTGTGCCGCTTTTTCCATATTTTTAGGGATCTTCAGACTGGAGGCAAAATCATTCGTGGAGCCAGCCGGGATATAGCCTAAAAGAGGGGTCTTTTTTAGTTTAAGCATTCCGGATATGGTCTCATTTAAAGTTCCGTCACCGCCGCTGCAGACGATCACGTCTACGTTTTTTCCCTGATGTTCCACTGTTTTCTGGGCGTCTTTGGAGCACTGGGTCACATGTACCCGGATATCATACCCTGCTTTTGAAAAAATATCCAGGATCCGCAGCAGATGTCCTTTGATCTGCTCCTTTCCGGAACGTGGATTAAAAAGAAACAGCATTTTCTTCACCCTGCATCCCTCGCTTTCATTGTGTCCATATTCTCTGTGTTTTATCCAAGGAGTCTTATATAGGCGCCAAAGGCAGATGGAACAGAATATTCTTCCTTTAACGCTGTCTTATCAACCATAAAAAAATGTTCATTCTCTGAAATGTTTTCCAAAAGTTCCTCTGTATTCCCGTTATTTTCACAAAGGATCTTCACTCTGTATCCCACCATATCCCACTGAACATGGGAAAATACATGTTTTGCCACGCCTATTGGTTCTGCCACGACCTGCAGAGCCTTCATATGAGCCATTATTGCAGCGTATCCGCCCTGATCTTCTGGTCCTGTCTGCATTTTGTCACAGATCCATTTTTTCACCTGCCAGACTGCCTCATCTGCCGTTAAATGTCCTTCTGTATTTGGAAGCTCATATAACGAAGCCAGAAGCCCCTTGGGCGGACGTTTATGGATAGCTGCTTTCTCATTCCATTCTACCAAAAATACGGTCTTTTCTTCCATGCGTCTTGGCTTAGGCGCTGATCTTACAGGTATTTCTTTCCAAAGTCCCCTTTTCTTTGTAATGCACAAAGATGCCAGAGGACATTCACTGCATTTTGGCTCGCCGCCGGGAATGCACACCAATGCGCCAATCTCGATCAGCCCCTGATTATAACTGCTGGCTGCATTTTCCGGCATTACTTCTGCAATCTCCTGTTCCATAACTGCTTTTACAGAAGCCTTTTTAATATCAGAAGTATCACCCCAGAGTCTTGAAAGCACCCGGAGTACATTTCCGTCTACAGCCGGGTTTGGGACTCCGTAAGCAATTGAAGAAATAGCGCCTGCTGTATAACTGCCGATCCCAGGAAGCTTTAAAAGTTCTTCTTTTTCTGCCGGGATCTGACCGCAAAATTCTTCCATGACCATGATCGCCGCAGCCTTTAAGTTTCTCGCCCGGTTATAATAGCCCAACCCCTCCCACATTTTCATGAGATAGTCATCATCTGCTTCTGCCAGCGCCTTTATGTCCGGAAACGCAGCCATAAACCGTTCGAAATATGGTTTTACCGCCTCTACCCTGGTCTGCTGGAGCATGATCTCAGAGATCCACACTCTGTATGGTTTTGGATCATCTCTCCAGGGAAGACTTCTAGCTCTGGAATGATACCAGGCAAGGAGAGGCTTTTCCACTGCTTTCAGACGTTCTGCCCTGTTTAAAGGCTCATCCTCATGTTCTATTATCTGCAGATCATCATAAAAATGCAGACCCTGGGAATGTGTTTTTTCTGTGTGATGCTGCGAAGCTTTATACATATCCATAGATTCCCCGCACAGATACTTCTCCTGAAAGGACATGGATCAATTCCCCATTTTCTTTTTCTACTAAAAGACAGCCCTCTTCATCGATCCCCAAGGCTTTTCCCCGGTATTCTCCCCTGGGATCCAGTACACAAACCTCTTTATCCATATTTGCCAGCATTTCATTGTATGCAGCCTGAAGCCCTGACATATCACAGGTCTTTTCATAAACTGCATAATATTCTTCAAAGCTTTCAGCCACAGCCTGGATGACTTCACTTCTTTTTACGCTTCTTCCCAGTTCCAGTTTCAAAGAAGTTGCCTTATCCCTGATCTCTTCCGGAAACTCTCTGGCATTTACATTGATGCCGATCCCTACAACCACATAACGGATGGTATCTTCTTCTGTACTCATCTCTGTTAAAATACCGCAGATCTTTTTTCCATTTACCACAGCGTCATTTGGCCATTTGATCATAGCATTCAGCCCGGTGGCTTTCTGTACGCCTTTTACGACTGCCATTCCTGCTACTAAAGTCAGCATGGACGCCTGGGACGGTCCAAATGACGGACGCATGAGAAAACTCATAAAAATATCGGTTCCATGCGGAGAATTCCACACTCTGCCTCTGCGTCCCTTTCCTGCTGTCTGGCTGTCTGCTACTGCAAGATAGCCATGAGAAGCTCCTTTTTCTGCTGCATCCCTTGCACGGTTGTTAGTAGAATCTGTTTCGTAAAAATAATCTACTTCCTGTCCAAGCCACTTTGTATCAAGAACAGAACGCAGTTCGGCTACTGTAAGCACATCAGCATCTTCTACCAGACGGTAGCCTTTATTGCGCACTGCTTCTATTACATATCCTTCTTCTTCCAGCTGGCGGATAGCTTTCCACACAGCAGTCCGGGACACGCCTAACTGTTCACACAACTGCTGACCGGATACATATCCCTCTGCTTTTTTTAATATTTTTAATATCTCTGCTTTCATTACGTTTAATTTTCCTTAATCCTGTACGTCATGTACATGTAATCTCAAATATGATCTTAAATTATAATCTTAGAGGACATTAAAGCCTTTAAATCCATAAACTGAGAGCGCTTAACACGCCAATAAGCCCAAGGCCTGCACACAGTACCAACTGAAACACTCCCATACGGAAACGTTTCTTATCCCTGCCGCAGGTCTTAAGCTCAAAGACTCCGTTTATTCCATTTAACAAGGCTGCCAGTAAAAATACCAGAGGGAAAAGCATCTCATTTCCCTCTGGATCAAAAAATGACAGCACTGCAAAGATCACAATTGCGATTCCCAGGATCAAGTGCGCCACATCCAGAAAAACCCCGGCCCGGCGCTCATTTCTTCCTCTCTGGCCCTGCATATCCCAATCTCCTGTTTTCCAGGATGCTTCTTTCAGTGTTATTCGCTTAAAGTAGCCAACATAACTGCCTTGATGGTGTGCATCCTGTTCTCAGCCTCATCAAATACAACTGACTGGCTGGATTCAAATACTTCATCTGTTACTTCCAGTTCTGATACACCAAAACGTTCTCCCATTTCCTTACCGATCTTGGTCTTTAAATCATGGAAAGATGGCAGACAGTGAAGGAAAATGGCCTGTGGACCAGCTGCATCCATTACTTCTTTTGTTACCTTGTAAGGAGTCAGGTCTTTAATACGTTCTGCCCATACTTCATCCGGCTCACCCATGGATACCCATACGTCTGTATCAATAACATCTGCTCCCTTAACAGCCTCTGCCACATCTTCAGTAAGAGTAATGGTAGCACCGCTGACAGCTGCAAATTCCTGGCATTCTTTTACTAACGCTTCATCAGGGAAATACTTCTTTGGAGCGCAGGCAACAAAATGCATACCCATTTTTGCACAGGCGATCATCAGGGAGTTACCCATATTATAACGCGCATCGCCCATATACACAAGCTTAACTCCCTTAAGGTGTCCTAAATGCTCTCGGATAGTTAAAAGGTCAGCTAACATCTGGGTTGGGTGATCCTCGTTCGTCAGACCGTTCCATACAGGTACACCTGCATATTTAGCCAGCTCTTCTACGATCTCCTGTTCAAAGCCTCTGTACTCAATTCCTTCATACATACGACCTAACACCCTTGCTGTATCAGCGATGCTTTCTTTTTTACCGATCTGGGAGCCTGAAGGATCCAGATAAGTAGAACCCATTCCCAGATCATGGGCTGCTACTTCAAAGGCACATCTTGTTCTGGTACTGGTCTTTTCAAAGATAAGAGCTACATTTTTGCCCTTTAAGGTATCTACTAAAATTCCTTTTTTCTTCTTTTCCTTAAGTTCTGCAGCCAGATCTAAAAGATATGTGATTTCTTCTTCTGTATAATCTTTCAGTGTCAAAAAATTTCTTCCCTTTAAATTCATAATTTTTTCCTCTTTTGAAGTGTTTTTTAATGTTTGTAGATTAATATTTATGCAACTTTTATGCATAATATACCACTCGTGTTTTTATCTGTCAAGAAAAATCCTTTTTCTTTTTCTCTGAATAATAAGAAGCAGCTCCTGAGGGGTATAAATTTTAAAACGGCTGATCTTATATTGTCTTGCCAGGTGCTCTAAAAGACTTAAATATAACTCCTTATAATCCCAGTCATCTTTTAAATGCAATGCCCTTGCCAGCTTGGGAAACCACTCTTCTGTATATCTGCGGCAGGAGGCCATCTGGGCCGTAAAAAGCTCTGTTTCTGAAAGTTCCGGCCAGATATCTGCCAGTAATTCCGGGGCCTCTGCTAAAAGCCGGTTAAAATAATAGATCTCGCTTTCCGGGGCATCCAGATAAAAAGCCCTTCCTTCCAGACCGTAAAGCATCCGTTTAGCATCAAAATAGCCAAGGACCATGTTTTTCCTCGCCCGTCTTCTGTCAAACTCCAAAAGTCCGCCTAAATCCTGTCTGGGTGCTACATGGTAAAGATGGATGTCATCAGGAACTTTTAAATGACGTTCTGTATCAACACCATATCCGTAAATGCGGAAGACCAGGATATCCTTGTACCCCTTTTCCATAAGCACATCTATGGGTACATTATTTACTCCGCCACCGTCCATATAATACTTGCCTGCCAGTTTTTCCCGCCTGAAGCCGATCAAATAAGCACTTGCCATAAGCATATCTGCGATCTCGCCTTCCGGCACTTCTTTTACATTAACTACCATAGGCTTTCTGTCACTTAAAGAATAGGTAACTACATACAGCTCTTTTTCGGAATTTCGTATTTTTTCTTCATCTACTACTTCTTCAATAAGACTGCGCAGCGGCCCAATGTCAAAGCCTCTGTCTTTTAATACTTTTTTTGCAGCCGGGATCAGTTCAGAAAGCCCTAAAACCGCAATATCCTTTAATCCGGATGTTTTTAACTGCTCCATCAGGTCATCATCCACATCCATAACCCTGGAATAGCGGATGGTCTCCCATATTTTTTCCGCCTTTTCAAAGTCATCCATTGCGATAAGGGCACCATTTAAAGCTCCTACAGAGGTTCCGGCGATCCCTTTTATGTGGATACCTGCCTCCTTCAATGCCTTCCATGCACCGATCTGGTAAGCGCCTTTGGCTCCCCCTCCCTCTAATACCAGGCCATATTCTATATTAATATCCAGCTTTAATTCCATGGTTGCTCACCTTCTTTCCGGTTTTTGTGAAAAAATCCTCTGTTTGCAAAAAATTTTCCAGGAGATCTTCCCAGAAATGCAATGGGCCTGATAAGCAGAAATGCAGCCAGAGATGACAGGAGAAAAACAAGCAGCTGTTCTTCTGCCTCCATTCCCATAACAGCACATACAAAGGCAGCAAATGCTCCCAAAACAAACCACAGGGAGACCAGACATCTGCAGATACATTCTGCACCTAAAAAAAAGAGAAATGCAAGAAACCATCCACAGATACCTGTCATTTTCCTGCACCTCCCTTCTTTAAATATGCTTTTTTAATATGTTCTCCCGGAATCTATATTCTTTATACGTTCCGTCTCTGCCTTGCCGCTTCAAACATTAAAACAGAGGAAGCCACCGCTGCATTTAAGGACTCCACCCGTCCTGCCATGGGGATCTTAATATAGGTGTCAGCAATTGCTGCCATCTCATCTGTCAGTCCCTTGGCTTCGTTTCCAATAAGGAAACCTGTAGCTTTAGTATAGTCTTCCTGGTCATAATTATGCATGCCTTTTAAATGGGCTGCATACAAACGGATCCCCGCCTTTTTCATCTGCCCACAGGCTTCTTTCAGGTCAGGTGCATATACAAAAGGCACTCGCAGCACAGATCCCATGGTAGAACGAATCACCTTTGGATTGTAAATATCTGCTGTATCACTGCTCATGACCACACCGGTAATGCCCGCTCCTTCTCCTGCACGGATAATGGTTCCCAGATTTCCCGGATCCTGGATATTTTCCAGGATCATGATCAGCTTAGGTGTACTGGTCTTCTTTAAAATGTCTTCCATAGTACACTTTTTCTGCTTTGCAACAGCTAAAACCCCCTGGGGAGTCTTTGTATCTGCCATATAATGCATCACTTCGTCTGTAACGATCTCGAATTTAAAGCCCCTGAGCCACTTTTTATTTTCTTCCTGCTTTCCAAAGCTTTCTGTGATATATAAAATCTCCACATCATCTGGCTTATATTCCCTGCACATGCGCAGTCCCTCAGCCACATATACGCCTTCTTCCCTGCGGGCTTTAGCCTTATCTCTCAGGTTTGACACCCGTTTCACCTGCTTATTTGAAGTGCTGTTTATCATATTATCTTTCTCCCTTTTCTATCATCTCCAGCTCTTTTAACCACAGGCGGCTGCAGGCATCACTTGGCATACGAAGATCACCTCTTGGTGAAACAGCCACAGAACCTACCTTTGGACCATCTGGCAAACAGGAACGCTTAAACTGCTGTGCAAAGAATCTGCGGTAAAATGTTTTCAGCCACTTTAAAATAGTCTCCCTGTTATAGCTTCCTTCAAAAGCCTGAACAGTCAGGCGGAATATCTTTGCCGGACTGTAACCGAAGCGGAGCACATAGTACAGATAGAAGTCATGTAACTCATAAGGTCCAACCAGATCTTCTGTTTTCTGGGAAATTTTTCCATCTTCAGGCGGCAGAAGCTCCGGACTTACCGGTGTATCAAGAACATCTAAAAGCACATCGGAAAGCTCCTTTTCTCCACAGGTGTCTGCGTAATAACGCACCAGATGACGGACTAATGTTTTCGGCACAGATGCATTGACGCCGTACATAGACATATGATCCCCATTATAGGTTGCCCAGCCTAATGCCAGCTCTGACATATCACCTGTACCAATGACCATACCGCCTACTTCATTGGCAATATCCATTAATATCTGTGTACGCTCTCTCGCCTGGCCATTTTCGTAAGTTACGTCATGTTTTTCCATATCATGGGCAATATCTTTAAAATGGCCAGTAACAGCATCACGGATATTGATCTCTGTTAAAGAAGCTCCGGTTTTCTTTGCCATGGTGCAGGCATTTGTATAAGTACGGTCTGTAGTACCGAAACACGGCATGGTAATGCAGTGGATATTCTCTCTTGGGATCCGAAGCATGTCAAAGGCACGGATCGTTACTAAAAGTGCCAGTGTAGAATCCAGACCGCCGGAAAGACCGATCACTGCATGTTTGCAGTTTGTATGTGCCAGACGCTTTTTCAATCCCATTGCCTGGATAGAAAGGATCTCTTCGCAGCGGCGCTCTCTCTGTCCTGCATCATGAGGCACAAATGGAGCCGGATCAATGTAGCGGAGTATCTCATCATTCTTCTGGCCTGCTTTTTTGCTGTCCTTCTTTGTAATATCCTCTGTATTTAATTCAAAATAAACTGTTTCATAAGAAGAAGCCTTATTTTCTTCATCCTTAAATGTAGTCATACGGCGGCGTTCGCTGATGATTCTTCCAAGATCCATATCTGCACAGATGCAGGCATTTTTAAACCGGTCGGACTGTACCAGGCAGGTACCATTTTCTGCAATAATATTCTGACCTCCAAATACCAGATCCTGGGTAGACTCTCCTTCTCCTGCATTTGCATAAATATAACCGCACACCAATCTTGCAGACTGTCCGCAGATCAGATCATAGCGATAACGGTCCTTTCCTGTAGTTTCATCGCTGGCAGAGCAGTTGGCGATCACAGTTGCTCCTGCCAATGCATGAGAAATGCTTGGCGGACATGGAACCCACACATCTTCACAAAGCTCTGCTGCCAAAACCAGCTCCGGCATGGTACGGCATGAAAACAGCAGCTTCATACCCATAGGGATCTGAAGTCCTTCCCATTCTGTCATCTCCACTTTTTCCATTCCCGGTGTAAAGTGGCGCAGCTCATAACTGTCTCTTATACACATCTGACGCT